>JAJAZI010000230.1 GCA_026785785.1 Microbacteriaceae bacterium | reverse complement strand
GGGTGTGGTGACTGCAGATTCTGCGTCGCGCCGGGCTGTCGGGGGCAGCGCTGGGCGTGCTGGCGGGTGCAGCGAGACGTAACGCAGGAGTTGCTGCACCGCGCCGGGCTGACTGGCGCGTTGACGCGGCGTGTCGACCAATGGCCTGCGTTAGGTGCGGGCGGGCGCACCGGCCGGACTCGGTTGCTGCGAGTTGCCCGCTTGTGTCGCCTCCCGGGCGGTTGAGGGGCACTTTGTGGGCGACTCGCGACTGTCCTGCCGGAGGAGCTCGGCCTGCGAGCGAGCGTTCGGGGTCGGGGGTCGGGGGTCGGGTGTCGGGTGTCGGGGGCCGGGGGCCGGGGGTCGGGCGAGGGTGTGGTGACTGCAGATTCTGCGTCGCGCCGGGCTGTCGGGGGCAGCGCTGGGCGTGCTGGCGGGTGCAGCGAGACGTAACGCAGGAGTTGCTGCACCACGCCGGGCTGACTGGCGCGTTGACGCGGCGTGTCGCCCAATTTCCTGCGTGAGGTGCGGGCGGGCGCACCGCCTGGACTCGGTTGCCGCGAGTTGCCCGCTTGTGTCGCCTCCCGGGCGGTTGAGGGGAACTTTGTGGGCGACTCGCGACCGCCCGGCCGGAGGAGCTCGGCCTGCGAGCGAGCGATCGGGGCCGGGTGTCGGGGCCGGGTGTCGGGTGTCGGGGGCCGGGGGCCGGGGGTCGGGCGAGGGTGTGGTGACTGCAGATTCTGCGTCGCGCCGGGCTGTCGGGGGCGGCGCTGGGCGTGCTGGCGGGTGGGGCGAGACGTAACGCAGGAGTTTCTGCACCACGCCGGGCTGACTGGCGCGTTGACGCGGCGTGTCGCCCAATGGCCTGCGTTAGGTGCGGGCGGGCGCACCGGCCGGACTCGGTTGCCGCGAGCTGCCCGCTTGTGTCGCCTCTGGGGTGGTGGAGGCGACGTATCTGGGCGACTCGCCGCTCCTGCGGGGTCAGCCGAAGATCTGCAGGAACAGCGTGACCGACGAGCCCTTGCGCACGGTCGAGCCGATCGCGGGGTCCGTGCTTGTCACGGTGGCGCCGTCGAGCAGCCCCAAGATCGGGTTGTAGATCACCTTGAGGCCGAGTGCCTCGAGCTCGGCAACCGCGTCGTCGCGGAACTCGCCGGCGACATCTGGGATCACGACAGGCGCCGGACCGTTGGAGACGACCAGGTCGAGTGTGTCGCCGGGCACGACGGCGGCGTCCGAACGGGGCACGACCGCGATGACGGCGCCGTCGGGGATCTCCTCGTCGAAGCGGCCCTCACCCTCCTCGCCGCTCAGGCCGACCGCCTCAAGCGCGGCGATCGCGTCGGCGAGGCTGTCGCCGACCACGTCCGGCACAGGCCCGCGTGACACCACGAGCGACACTGGCTGCCGCTCGCCGTATTCCGGGGCCGCGGTGATGTCGACGTCGCCGGCTCCGATCGCACGCAGCACGAGGGTGTCGGCGACGTCGGCGTTGAATTCGTAGCGCACGTCTCCCGGGGTGAACCCGGAGTCCTCGATGAGGGCGAGCGCATCGGATTCGGGAACACCGGCGAGGGCCGGGAACGGGAGCGGCTGTGGGCCCTTCGAGGTGAGGATCGTGACCGTCGACTGGATCGCGACCGATTTGCCAACCGCAGGGTCGGTGCCGACGACAGTGCCGACGGCCACCACGGGATCGAAGACTTCCTGCGGCGCCTGCGCCACGACGAGCTCGGCGGCGGTGAGGGTGGCCGTCGCGGCGGCGAGGTCCTGCCCCGCCACCTCGGGCACCGACACGAGAGCTCCCGGACCGGCGTTGAAGTACCAGCCCGTCGCCCCCGCGAGGGATGCGAGCAGAACGACGAGGGCGAAGAGCCAGAAGCCCCGGGCCTTGCGCCGACCGGCTTTGGCCTGCAGTGCGCTCTGGTTGTCCGCGACGACCGGCCCGGTGCGGTGCCGCGCTGGCGACGTGATCACCTGCGTCTTGTCGTTCGATCCGGTCGCGCTCTTGTCGGCCATCGCCGACGGCAGCACCATCGTGCGCTGGACGGATGTCGCGGGAGCCGCGGATGCCAACGCCTCCTGCGAATCGACGAGCTGGTCGAGCATGGTCTTCGCGTCCCGCGGACGCTGGTCGGGGTCCCGCGCGGTCGCCCACAGAACGAGCTCATCCAGCTCGGCCGGCACGTTGGGGTTCTTCGAACTCGGCGTCGGCACGGTGTCGTTCGCGTGCTGGTGCGCGATCTGGAAGGGCTGCTCGCCCTTGAACGGCTGCTCGCCGGCAAGCATCTCGTAGAGCATGATGCCGACCGCGTAGATGTCGCTGCGGGTGTCGGCGATGCCGCGCGTGACGAGCTCGGGGGAGAGGTAGGCGATCGTGCCGAGCAGGGCGTTGCCGGTTGCCGTGTTCGCGCTGGCGGCCCGGGCGAGGCCGAAGTCACCGATCTTGATGCGCCCGTCATCGGCGAGCAGTACGTTCTCGGGCTTGAGGTCGCGGTGCACGATGCCGCTCTTGTGCGCCGCCGCCAGCCCGGAGAGCACCGCCTCCATGATGTCGATGGCCTGGTCGGTCGTGAGGATGTGGTGTTCGTCGAGCAGGTCCCGCAGGGTGATCCCCGGCAGGTACTCCATCACGAGGTAGGCGGTGTCGGCATCCTGCCCCTGGTCGTAGACGTTGACGACGTTCGGATGCGCGAGGCGGGCCGCCGACCGCGCCTCCTGGATGAACTTGGTCCGATACTTGCTGTCGTCGGCGAGGTGGCTGTGCATGACCTTGATCGCGACGCGGCGCTCGAGCCGCAGGTCGGTGGCGAGGTAGACCGTGGCCATGCCGCCCCGCGCGATGCGCGAGCGAACCTGATATCGGCCGTCGATCAGACGTCCGATCATCGGGTCGGTGCTGTTCGTGGTCACTGCACGAGTCTAGGCACCAGGGGGGTGATCGAGCGGCCAAAACACCGCGAAGTCGCGTCTCAGCGGAGTTGGTCGAGCCAGGCCCAGGCCGAGACTTCCCACTTGGCGTAGGCATCCGGGTGCCCGGAGATCTGCACCGCCTGGGCGGCCTGGGTGACAGTCATCGACTGCCATCCCGGGATGTCCAGCAGTCCGCGGGTGATGCCGCGATTCGGCGCGGTGGAGCCGCCGAAGAAGAGTTTCGAGGAGTACACCCGGTCGGTGACCTGGGCGGGGGTACCCCAGCCGGTGCTCGGGCGCTGCTGGAAGAGGCCCAGCGAGTCGCGGTCGCCGTGGTTGAGGTTGCGCAGGCTCGACTCCTGCATCGCCGTTGCGAGAGCGATCACGAGGCCGTAGTCGCTCACTCCGAGCGACCTGCCGACGCCGATGATGATTTTCGCGTTCTCGGTCATCGGGGCGTCGAGCGGAGTGACGCGTGTTCCGGTGCTGCTGGTCGCCGGCGCCACTGCCGGAATCACGAGGCCGCGTCCGCCATAGATGATGCTGGACCAGTTGAGGTCGTTCGCATTGAGGATCGCCTGGATGCTTACCGAGTACTTCTTCGCAATGCTCGAGAGCGTCTCACCGGAACCGATGAGGTGCGTGCCGGGGTTCGCGGTGATCGGCGTGATCGAGACGGCGGGAACGAGGGGCACCTGCGTCACGGCGGCGGGAGCCGAGGTTCCCGGAATTGACAGGACGCGCCCGGGGTAGATGACGCTTGACCGGCCGAGACCGTTCGCCGTGAGCATGGCCTGAATGCTCACACCGTACGTCGCGGCGACCTTGCTGATGGTGTCGCCAGCCGTGATGACGTGGGTGCCCGACTTGGCGGGAGTGGGGGCGGGGGTCGGCGCGGTGGGCTTCACAGCAGCCACCGGAACAATCTGCGACTGGTGCGCGGCGGCGGGGGCGGATGCTCCCGGGATCGCGAGGGTGCTGCCGGCGTAGATGAGGCTCGACCAGCCGAGGCCGTTCGCCGTGAGCACCGCCTGGGTGGTCACGCCGAACTTGGCGGCGATCTTGCTGATGGTGTCGCCCGCGACGACTTTGTAGCGGCCCGGGTTCGCAGTTGGTGCTGCCGGCGCCTTGATGGGCGTCACCGTGGCGCTCGTGAGCTTGATCACCTGGCCGGGGAAGATGACCGACTTCCAGCCGAGACCGTTCAGCGCGAGCACCGATGCGGTCGCGATGCCGAAGCGCCCCGAGATCCCGCTGATCGAGTCACCAGCGACGACGGTGTAGCTGGCCGGGGCGGCGGCGGTCGTGACGACGCCGCCGCTCGTGGCCTCCTCGAACGAGGCGGTGTGCGCCGCAGCAAGGGCCTCGCGGATGTTCTTGCCCAGCTCACTCGGGGTCGTGCGGTCTCCGCCGGTTCGCTTCGCCTCGACGGATTCCGTGGGGGCGGGAAAGTTCATGCTCATCGCCATCGAGCCGGCGAGCACGATGGGAATCGTGTTGAACAGGCCCTTCCTGATCATCCCGGTCGTGTTGCGACCCGACTTGAGAGAGCCGGCCTTGATCGGCCCGCGGTGCGTGCGCGACGGAAGTGCAGCCTCGTTGTGTGATGAGTTGGTCATTACTGGCCCCCGTTGTGTTCTCGGCCGTGTCCCGGCCGTGTGATCCCGCGTGATCCAGCCCGATGGCTGTGCTGCCCGACGCCCACCCTGACGGTAAACAACGTCTCAAAGCTGACACAGAAGCATATTCATGTCAATCAGAGTTGCAGATGTTATTTGGGTTTACGTGTTCGAAACATTTGGGCCGTACCCGCATGCTCGCGCGCTCTGGCAGGCTGGACCAGTGAGCACTGTTCCTGAAACCCGCTGGCTGACCGTTCCCGACCTCGTTGAGCTGCTCGGCATCGGGGTGAGTCGGGTGCGCCGTCTCGTCGAGGACCGCGCCATTCTCGCCATCCGCGTCGACGGCGTGCTGAAGGTGCCGGCGTCGTTCATCCGCAACGGGGAGCCGCTCAGCGAGCTGAAGGGCACTCTCGTGCTGCTCGCCGACAGCGGGTTCAACGACGACGAGGCCATGCGCTGGTTGCTGGGAGTCGACGACAGCCTCGGCACGTCTCCGATCGAGGCACTGCGCGCCGGCCGCAAGGCCGAGGTGCGCAGGGTCGCCCAAGCCCTGGCCTTCTAACTTCTGGCTTTCTGAGACGGGGTATCGCCGTCAGGCGATCCGGCGGGTGGCGGTGTCGGCGAGGCTCTCGAGCTGGGCGCGGGCGGCCGCGCTGATGGGTGCGTCCGTGATTGCCGACAGGGCGAGGGTGACATTGTGCGCGATGATCCGTTCGACCTTCTCGACCGCCCCGCAGTCTCTGATCGAGGCCTGCAGCATCAGTACCTGCTGCTCGCCGAGGTGTTCGTCGCCGAGCAACTCGTCGAGCGTCCTGCGAGAGTTCGCGGGCAGCGCCGCCCGCGCCAGCGCGATGAGCACCGTGCGCTTGCCCTCGCGAAGGTCGTCGCCGGCCGGCTTGCCGGTGATATCGGGGTCGCCGAACACCCCCAGCAGGTCATCGCGAAGCTGGTAGGCGATGCCGAGCGGCAGTCCGAAGTGGCGCAGTGCGCTGATCTGCTCCGCGCTCGCGCCCGCCAAGGCCGCGCCGATCGCGAGCGGTGCCTCGATCGAGTACTTCGCCGACTTGTAGACGATGACCCGGTGTGCGCGCCCGAGCAGCTCCGGTTCGGGGAAACTCTGCCAGGCACGCTCGTCAAGAATGTCGAGGAACTGTCCTGCCGTGACGTCGGTGCGCATGCGGTTGAACTCGGCCCGCGCCGCGATGGCCGCGGACCGGGACGGGAGGCAGCTGGTCCCGGATTCGAACAGCTCGTCGCTCCAACTCAGAAGGAGGTCGCCGAGCAGCAGTGCGGCGGAGCTCCCGAAGCTCGACGAGCTGCCGATCCAGTGCCCCTCCGCGTGGATCGATTCGAAGCGCTTGTGGGCGGAGGGGCGGCCGCGGCGGGTGTCCGAGTTGTCCATGATGTCGTCGTGGACGAGGGCGGCGGCGTGGAACACCTCGAGCGCGCTCGCGGCGAGCACGACCGACGCCAGGTCGTTCGGGGCCTTTTCGCTCGACATGGGGTCGAAGCCGGGAGCGTGCCCGCTCGTCGCCTGCCAGCCCCAGTAGCAGAACAGCGCCCTGAACCGCTTGCCGCCGCGCAAGAACTCGCGCGAGAAGTCGATAAAGGGGGCCAGGTCTGGGGCAATCCCCGTGAGCATCGGTTCGCGTTCGTCGAGAAATCGATCGATGTCAGCCTGGACAAGGTCAACTAACCGCGTACTCTCAGCCACGTGCCTAGCCTAGCTACCCGAGGGCACATAGACTTGAATTCTAATTGCGTCCATCTCGAGCGTGAGGGGAGAAACGATGCCACTGTCAGAACACGAACAACGCATGCTCGAGGAGATGGAGCGAAATCTCTATCACAATGATGCGGACTTCGTAGCCACCGTAGGAACCCGACGGGGCAAGCCGAACTACACGATGATCGTCGTCGGAATCCTGATCGCCATTCTCGGTGTCGGGATCATCGTCACGGGTGTCGTCATCGCCCAGCCGCTTGTCGGAGTCGCGGGATTCCTCGTGATGTTCATTGGAGCCTTGCTGGCGATCTCGCCGCCGCGCCGGTCCGGCCCGCCCGAGGAGCCGAGCGCCGACGAGCGTGCCAGCGCATCCGCCAAGTCAGCGGCTGGTCCCTCCCGCGGCGGATTCATGGACCGCATCAACGAGCGCTGGGACAAGCGTCAGGACGGCAGGGACGACCGGGGATAAGACCTCCACTTTTCACCACATGCAAGAGCCAGCCCTCGGGCTGGCTCTTTTTTTCGCCCTTTTTCACCTCCTCCGCCCCACGCACGGTCGATTGTCAGTCCTTTCCCTCCACCGGTACGTAGTTCGGGATGCTAGGGGAGTAGAGGCATATTGACCCCAGAACGGGGAGATTCCGTTGATTTGTGGATGAAGGTGGAGTAAAGTGGAGGAACTTGGGTAGGGCCGGAGATCGAGGGGGTGAGTGCCTGTGTTTCTCGGCACTTACGCACCCCGGCTCGACGAAAAGGGCCGCCTCATCCTTCCCGCGAAGTTTCGCGACGAGCTCGAGTCGGGCATCGTCGTGACCCGTGGCCAGGAGCGGTGCCTCTACGTCTTCGCCACGAAGGACTTCGAGGAGATGCATGACCGCATCCGGCAGGCCCCCATCACGAGCAAGCAGGGGCGCGATTACCTGCGACTGTTCCTCTCCGGCGCGAACGCCGAGGTGCCGGACAAGCAACACCGCGTGACGATTCCCGCGCAGCTGCGCGCCTACGCCGGACTCGACCGCGACGTGACCGTCATCGGAGCGGGAAACCGCGCCGAGATTTGGGACACCGCCGCGTGGGAGACCTACTACGCCGAGCAGGAAGCCGGCTTCGCCGACACCACGGAGGAGGTGATTCCCGGACTCTTCTAGCGCCTTGTTCCTGACTCCCAGCCGATGTCAGCCCTGCCACACTTCCCCGGTGGCAGGTCCGACCGGAGGGGAATCAGGATCAAGGGGCAGGTCCCGATTCCATGACCGACAGCCAGATCCACACCCCCGTCATGCTCGATCGCACGGTCGAGCTGCTCGCCCCCGCCCTCGAGGCGCCCGGCGCCGTGCTCGTCGACGCGACCCTCGGCATGGCCGGGCACGCCGAGGCGTTCCTCCGCCATTTCCCGGAGCTCATCTTTGTCGGGCTCGACAGGGACCCGGATGCGCTCGAGATCGCCGGGAGGCGCCTCGCCCCGTTCGGCGAGCGGGTGAACCTCGTGCACACCGTCTACGACGAGATCGGCAATGCGCTGCGCTCGCTCGGCATCCCGGAAGTCAACGGAATCCTCTTCGACCTCGGCGTTTCCTCCCTGCAGCTCGACAGGGTCGAGCGGGGGTTCTCCTACTCGAAGGACGCACCGCTCGACATGCGGATGGATGCGACCTCGACGCTCACCGCCGAGCGGGTGCTCGCGGAGTACAGCGAGGCCGACCTGCGCCGCATCTTCCGCGACTACGGGGAGGAGCGCCTCGCCCCCCGATACGCGCAAAAAATCGTCGAGCGACGCGTCATCCGTCCCCTCGTGCGCTCCGCCGACCTCGTCGAGATCATCACCGCGGCGACCCCCGTCGCAATCCAGCGCAAGGGGCACCCGGCGAAGCGTGTCTTCCAGGCCCTGCGCATCGAGGTGAACCAGGAGCTCGCGGTGCTCGAGCGGGCGATCCCTGTCGCGCTCGAGGCACTCGCCATCGACGGCCGTATCGTCGTGCTCGCCTACCAGTCGCTCGAGGACCGCATCGTCAAGCGCACCTTCGCATCCCGGTCCACCTCCTCCGCCCCGGCAGGGCTTCCCATCGAGCTGCCGGAGCACCGCCCGGAATTCTCCCTCCTCGTCCGTGGCGCCGAACTGGCCAGTGACGACGAGAAGGCCGCGAACCCGCGAGCTACCCCCGTGCGCCTCCGCGCGGCGACCCGAATCAGGAGGGCAGCATGAGCGCAGTCCCGATCGCGCCCCCCGCGCGCTCACCCCGCCCCTCGCGCGCCGACAAACAGCGTCATATCGAGATCGTCGCCTCGCGCAGCCAGCGCCGCGCCCGGCCCCGGCTCCTCGCCGCGATCCTGACGGTCGGCGGCCTCTTCGCGATCCTCATCGCTCAGCTGCTGCTCACCATCGCGACCTCCGACGGGGCCTACGAGATCTCCTCGCTGGAGCGCGAGCACAGCGAACTCGCGCGCGACCAGCAGGTGCTCGTCGAGACCCTCCAGGTTCTCGGCGCGCCCCAGCACCTCGCCGCCGAGGCTCAGGAAATGGGAATGGTCGCGAGCTCGAGCACCGCCTATCTCCGCCTCGCCGACTCGGTCGTGCTCGGCGCCCCGGCCGCGGCCAGCGCATC
Organism: Microbacteriaceae bacterium; assembly: GCA_026785785.1. Lineage (GTDB taxonomy): Bacteria > Actinomycetota > Actinomycetes > Actinomycetales > Microbacteriaceae > Marisediminicola. Next base: position 4,617 of record JAJAZI010000230.1, on the reverse strand, counting down.
CTCGGCCCTGCGCACGGCGCCGGACGGCAGTCCGCTGATTCCGAACCGCCTGCTCACGGGGGTCCCGCTGTCCGGGGCCGCCGGCCAGGCCGACCTGGTCTCGCCCGACCTCACACCGGTCGAGGCGAGCGTTGCTGGCGCGCCTGCCGGGCCCGACGGTCCCGCCTCGGTACCGTCGAAGCAGCCAGCGGCGATCCCATCGCCCAACACCCACTGATCGACCGACGGTTGGCTCCGCCACACCACCTTACGGGGGGACACGAATCGTGAACATACCCCGGATGACCCGGCGCCGGCTCGCGCTGGCGCTGATCGCGATGATCGCCGTGTTCGGCGTCTTCGTCGTGAGACTCGTCGACATCCAACTCGTCCGCGCCGAGGAGCTCAACGCTCAGTCGCTCAACAAGCGCGCGATCGCCGTCACGACCTATGCGGCGCGGGGCGACATCGTCGACCGCAACGGCGCCGTGCTCGCCGGCAGCGTCATGCGGTTCGACATCACAGTGTCGCCGAAGACGATCCCGAAGAACCCGGCGACCTTCACGCGCGGCAGCGGCGAGGACAAGGTCACGGTCAGCATGGCGCAGGCGGCGGCCGAGATCGCGGAGATCACCGGGCAGACCCAGAACGAGGTGCTCGAGGTTTTCACCGAGGATCCGGAGTCCGACTTCGACTACGTCGCACAGAAGGTGAGCACCAAGCAGATGCGCGCCGTGCGCGATCTCGGCATCCCCGGCATCTACTTCGAACAGCGCCCGGCCCGCATTTACCCCGACGGCTCCGTCGCGGGCAACCTTGTGGGGTTCGTCGGAACGGAGGGACCGCAGAACGGCTTCGAGTTCACCGAGAACGAATGCCTCGCGAGCACGAACGGCTCCTCCACCTACGAGCGCGGCGCCGACGGCATCCGCCTCCCTGGCAGCACCGTTACCGAGCAGGAGCCGATCGACGGCGGCACGATCACGACGACGATCGATCACGACCTGCAGTGGACGGTGCAGCAGATGATCGCCGAGCAGGCGCTCGCGATCGGCGCGGAATCCGCAACGGCGTCGGTCACCGAGGTCAAGACCGGCCACCTTCTCGCTCTCGCCGACTATCCCGCCGTCGACCCCAACAATGTCTCGGGCAGCTCGCCCAACAACATGGGCTCGCTCGCGTTCAGCACCCCTTACGAGCCGGGATCGACCTTCAAGCCGATGAGCGCGGCGATGCTGATCGATCAGGGGGTGGCCGACCCGAGCAGCCAGGTCACCGTGCCCTACCGGTGGGTCTCGCCGGAGGGGAGCGTCATCCGCGACGCTGCGGCGCACCCTGAGCAACGACTCACCCTCACGGGAGTCATCCAGCAGTCGTCGAACGTCGGGATCTCCCAGCTCGCCGTGCGCCTGCCGAGCAAGATGCGCTACGACTACCTCCGGGCGTTCGGGATCGGGGAGCGCACCGAGGTCGACTTCCAGGGGGAGTCGGCCGGGCTGCTGTCGAGTTCGTGGGACGACCAGACGAAGTACAACGTGGCGTTCGGCCAGGGAGTCTCGGTCACCGGGGCGCAGATGGCGAGCATCTTCCAGACGCTCGGCAACGGCGGGCTTCGTCTTCCGCTGACCCTGGTCACGGGTTGCACGCACATGGACGGGTCGATCACGGACGCCACACCGACCGAGGGCCGCCAGGTCGTGTCCGAAGCCGCGGCCGACACGGTGGTCGAGATGATGGAGACCGTCGTCACCGGAGGCGGACTCGCGAGCCAGCTCCAGATACCCGGCTACCGAGTCGCCGCGAAGAGCGGAACAGCCGAGATTGCCTCGGGCGGACGCTACACGAGCGACCGCGTGGTGTCCCTCGCCGGGCTCGCGCCGGCGGAGGATCCGCAATATGCAGTGATCGTCACTTTCGTGAAGCCAAGTACGATGAAGACGTCGGCCGCCGCAGCACCGACCTTCAAGAAGATCATGACGCAGGTGCTCAAGACGTACCGCGTCACCCCGTCGTCGACACCCTCACCCGATCTGCCGACGACCTGGTAAGAAAAGAGGACGCCGTGAACGCCAGGAATCCCCCGGTGCTCAGGCCCGAACATCCATCGGCCAGGTCGCTTAGCGGTCTCGTGGCTGATTTCGGGCTCGACACCCAAGGCTCGCTCGACGGCGTGTACGTGACCGGCGTGACCCTGCGCTCCGGCGAGGTGCAGCCGGGCGATCTCTATGTCGGCGTGCCGGGAGCGACGAGCCACGGAGCCTCCTACGCGGCCGAAGCCAAGGCGGCGGGCGCCGTCGCGCTGCTCACCGACGCGGCGGGGGCCGAGCTCGCTCGCGAGGTCGGCCTGCCCACGGTGCTCGTCGACTCGCCCCGCGCGGCCCTCGGCGATGTATCGGCGTGGGTCTACCGCACGAGCGACCACCCGCCGCTCCTGCTGGGGATCACCGGCACGAACGGCAAGACCTCGACGGCGTACATCCTCGAGGGGATTCTGCGCCAGCTGGGCCTCGTCACGGGCCTGAGTTCGACAGCCGAGCGCCACATCGGCGAGCTCACGGTCGTCAGCCGGCTGACGACGCCGGAGGCGAGCGAGATGCACGCCCTGCTCGCCCGGATGAAGGAGAGCGAGGTGCGCGCCGTCGTGCTCGAGGTCAGCGCGCAGGCCCTCAGCCGCAACCGCGTCGACGGCATCGTCTTCGACGTTGTCGCGTTCACCAACCTGAGCCACGACCATCTCGACGACTACGCCGACATGCAGGAGTACCTCGAGGCGAAGGCGTCGTTCTTCGAACCCGAGCGGGGCAAGCGCGGCGTCGTGTCGCTCGACTCTCCCTACGGCGAGCGCGTCGTCGACCTCTCGCGGATTCCCGTGACGACGGTCTCCGCGACGCCCGGGGTCGTCGGGGAATGGAACCTCGAGATCCTGGAGGAAACCGCCGCGTACACCGAATTCTCCCTCACCGGTCCGGAGGGGAGATCCCTCACGACCAGGGTTCCCCTCATCGGCTGGCACATGGCCGCAAACGCGGGACTCGCGATCGTCATGCTGGTCGAGGCGGGCTTCGAACTCGAGGCGATCGGCCACGCCCTCGGCGACGAGGGCATCGTCACGTACCTGCCCGGCCGCATCGAGCGGGTTTCCGGCGATGTCGGCCCCTCCGTCTACGTCGACTTCGGCCACAGCCCGGATGCCTTCCTCAATACCCTCGCCGCCGTGCGCAAGTTCACCCCCGGCCGCGTCATCATGGTCTTCGGTGCCGACGGCGACCGCGACGCCACGAAGCGGCACGAGATGGGACGAGTGGCCTCCGAGGGGTCCGACATCCTCGTCGTGACCGATCACCATCCCCGATTCGAGGACCCTGCTTCGATCCGGGCGACCCTCATCGAGGGCGCCGGCCTCGCCGACCACCAGGCGGAGCTCATCGAGGTGAGCCCGCCCGAGAAGGCGATCCGGCACGCTGTGTCGATCGCCAAGGAGGGCGACTCGATCCTCTGGGCCGGGCCCGGCCACCAGGACTACCGCGACATCCGCGGCGAGCGAACGCCGTACTCCGCGCGCGCCGAGGCGCGCGAGGCGCTTCGCGAGTCGGGCTGGCAGTAGATGCTCGCCCTGCGCCTCGCCGACATCGCCGCTGCATGCGCCGGTGAACTCGTGCTGACCGCCGACTCCACGCCCGACACCGTCGTGGACGGCGCCGTGACGACCGACTCGCGGCTCGCGACCGCCGGATCGGTGTTCTTCGCCATCCGCGGGGAATTCACGGACGGGCACCTGTTCGCCGGTACCGCCGTCGACAACGGGGCAGCGCTCCTCATCGTCGAGCGGCGGCTCGAGCTGCCTGTCGACCAGATCGTGGTGGCGGACGGGGTGCGCGCGCTCGCGGCCCTTGCGAGCGAGGTCGTTGCACGGGTGCGCGAACGCGGCGACCTCACCGTCGTCGGCATCACCGGTTCCAACGGCAAGACGACAACGAAGAACCTGCTGCGTGCCATCCTCGGCGCCGTCGGCCCGACGGTCGCCCCGGAGGGCTCGTTCAACAACCACATCGGCGCCCCACTCTCGATGCTCGGCATCGACGAGGAGACCCGCTATCTCCTCGTTGAGATGGGCGCCTCCGGCAAGGGCCATATCAAGAGCCTCGTCGACATCGCCATGCCCGACATCTCGGTCGTTCTCAAGGTCGGCCTCGCCCATGCCGGGGAGTTCGGCGGCATTGACGCCACCCAGCGAGCCAAGGCCGAGATCGTCACCTCCCTCCCGGCCTCCGCCGTCGCCGTGCTCAACGCCGACGACGACCGGGTCGCCGCCATGGCCGGGCAGACGGCCGCACGCGTCGCCTGGTTCGGACTCGATGAATCGGCGGATGTGCGTGCCGACGACATCGAGGCGACCGCCACCGGCACGACCTTCACCCTGCTCGCCGACGGCGCGGCCTGGCCGGTGCGCATGCGCATCCTCGGCGAGCACCACGTCATGAACGCCATCGCCGCCCTCTCGGTCGCCCGCGAACTCGGACTCGACCTGGCCGCTGCGATCGCCGCCATCGAGGCCGTTGCCCGCGCCGAGCGCTGGCGGATGGAGGTGCTCGAGCCCGCGCCGGGCATCACCGTCATCAACGACGCCTACAACGCGAG
>JAJAZI010000229.1 GCA_026785785.1 Microbacteriaceae bacterium | reverse complement strand
CTCGTCGCTGCGCACCATCGGCCTGTTCATCACGTTCGCGTCCGTGGCGCTCATCGTTGTGGCCTTCCCGTTCGCGCGGGTGTTCGAGCCGGGCGGCTTCGACAACGTCACCGCCATGGCCCTGGTGATCGTCGCGTTCTCGCTCGGGCTCGTGCCCTTCAGCGCCGTCTTCGTGATGCAGCGCGTGTTCTATTCACTCGAGGACACCCGCACGCCCTTCCTCGTCGAGACGATCAAGGCGAGCCTCTTCGTGATCGGCGCTCTGACCTGCGCGCTCCTGCCGGTAGAGTTCATCGGCGTCGGGGTGGCCCTCGTGACGACGCTCGCGGGCCTGGTCCAGACCCTCATCACCTTTGCCCTGCTGCGCCGGCGCCTCGGCCCGATCGGCGGGCGGTTCCTCGTGCGCCGCCACGTGCAGTACCTCTTCGCCGGCGCGATCTCGGGCGCCATTGGGGTCGGTATCCTCATCTCGCTCGGCGGTCTCGCGCCGGCAGGTTTCGCGCAGCGCGACCTCTTCAGCGCCATAGTGGCGATTTCGGTCATCGGAAGCGGAATGGCCGTCGTCTATCTCGGTGTGCTACTCCTGATGAGGAATCCGGATGCCGGGAGCGCGCTCGGCACGTTCGCGCGGCGCCTGCCGCGGCGGAACCGGACGCCCAGGGCACCGGAATAGTCAACCACCAGCATGTGTTGTAACGGTCATCGCGGCCAGCACTCACTGCCGTTAGCACAGACAGGAGAACCTCACCTTGCGTCAGGTCATCATCATCGGCTCGGGTCCCGCGGGATACACGGCCGCCATCTATGCGGCACGGGCGAGCCTGTCTCCGCTGCTCATCGCGAGTTCGGTCGAGGCCGGCGGCGAGCTCATGAAGACCACCGAGGTCGAGAACTTCCCGGGATTCCCTGACGGCGTCATGGGCCCGGAACTCATGATGAAGATGCAGGAACAGGCCGAGAAGTTCGGCACGGAGGTCGTACTCGACGATGTCGTATCGCTCGACCTGTCGGGCGACGTGAAGAAAGTCACCCTCGGAAACGGGGACGTGCACGAGGCGCTCACCGTCATCTACGCCACCGGCTCCGCGTACCGCAAGCTCGGCATCGCCGACGAGACCCGCCTGAGTGGCTACGGCGTCTCGTGGTGTGCCACCTGCGATGGCTTCTTCTTCCGCCAGAAGACGGTCGCCGTCGTCGGCGGAGGGGACTCCGCGATGGAGGAAGCCACCTTCCTGACGAAGTTCGCCGACAAGGTCTATGTCATCCACCGCTCCGACAAGCTGCGCGCCTCGAAGATCATGCAGGACCGTGCGCTCGCAAACCCGAAGATCGAGTTCGTCTTCAACAAGGTCGTCGAGCGCATCTACGGCGAGGACCTCGTGACGGGCATCGGCCTTCGGGACACCGTCGACGCCAGCGAGTCGACCATCGACCTGAGCGGCCTGTTCGTCGCGATCGGCAATGACCCGCGCGTGCACCTCGTGCACGGCCAGCTCGAGCTCACCGACGACGGCACGATCGCCGTCGACGGGCGCAGCTCGCGCACGAGCCTGCCCGGCGTGTTCGCCGCGGGAGACGTGCTCGACGTCACCTACCGGCAGGCGGTCACGGCCGCGGGTTCCGGAACCGTCGCCGCCCTCGACGTGGAGCACTACCTCGCATCGCTGCCGCTTCACGCGCTGGCCGCCGCAACGGTCTGACCGCCGGCCCAGTCACCCGAATCTCTCCGCACCCCCAACGAAAGAAGAACAGTCATGTCACACGCACTCGATGTCACCGACGAGACCTTCCAGGACCTCGTCCTCTCCTCCGACAAGACGATCCTCGTCGACTTCTGGGCCGAATGGTGCGGCCCGTGCCGCGCCGTCAGCCCCATCCTCGACCAGATCGGTGCGGAGCACGCCGACAAGATCCAGATCGTGAAGCTCAACGTCGACGACAACCCGCAGACCGCTGCCAAATACCAGATCACCTCGATCCCCGCGATGAAGGTCTACCGCGGCGGCGAGGTCGTCAAGACCGTCATCGGCGCGAAGCCCAAGGGCGCACTCGAGGCCGACCTCGCGGAGTTCCTGGCCTAAACCGCTCGCTGTTCCACGAATGGGCCCGTCCACGTTGTGGGCGGGCCCATTCGCGCATCCCCTATTCTTGGACAACTCGCCTCTCGGCTCTGGCCGACCACCACGACACACCACCCGGGGACACCCCATGACTTCTCACGGCATCACACGCAACGGCACGGGCACCAACCTCGACCCTTGGTACCACCACTACGCCGACCGTGCGGCAGGCCTGAGCACCTCCGAGGTACGAGCCCTCTTCGCAGTCGCCTCACGCCCCGAGGTCGTCTCCCTCGCGGGCGGGATGCCGTTCGTGTCGGCCCTCCCGAGCGCGCTCATCCGTTCCTCGTTCGACCGCGTCATGACCGACTCCGGACCGCAGGCGCTGCAGTACGGCTCCGGTCAGGGCACCCCGGTGCTGCGCGAGCAGATCCTCGAGATCATGGCGCTCGAGGGCATCCACGGCAGCGTCGATGACGTCGTCGTGACGACGGGCTCCCAGCAGGGCCTCGACCTCGTGACCAAGCTCTTCATCAACCCCGGCGACGTCGTGCTCGCCGAGGCGCCCAGCTATGTCGGCGCCATAGGGGTATTCCGCTCCTACCAGGCCGAGATCAGCCACGTCGCGCTCGATGACGCCGGGCTTGTCCCGGAGGCGCTGCGCGAGCGCATTGCCGAGCTCAAGGCCGCGGGCAAGTCGATCAAGCTCCTCTACACGATCCCCAACTTCCACAACCCGGCCGGAGTAACCCTGAGCAGGGAACGCCGGCTGGAGATCCTCGAGATCTGCCGCGACAACGGCATCCTCGTCCTCGAGGACAACCCCTATGGTCTGCTCTACTTCGACGCCCCGCCGCCGCAGGCGATGCGCTCTGTCGAGGAGCACGGGGTCGTCTATCTCGGCTCGTTCTCGAAGACGCTCGCGCCCGGGTTCCGGATCGGCTGGGTGCTCGCCCCCCACGCGATCAAGGAGAAGCTCATCCTCGCGAACGAGTCGGCGATCCTCTCACCGAGCTCGTTCAGCCAATTCGTCGTCTCCGAGTACCTCCGCACTGCGGACTGGAAGGCGCAGATCGACACCTTCCGGGGCGTGTATCGGGAGCGGCGCGACGCGATGCTCTCCGCGCTCGGGGAGCACCTGCCCGAGCTGAGCTGGACGAATCCCAACGGCGGCTTCTACGTCTGGGTGACCCTCCCGGAGGAGCTCGACTCGAAAGCCATGTTGCCGCGCGCCGTAAAGGAGCTCGTGGCGTATACGCCTGGTACGGCCTTCTTCGCCAATGGCAGCGGCCGGCGGTTCATGCGCCTGTCGTTCTGCTATCCAACGAGTGACACCATCCGCCTCGGCATCCGGCGTCTGGCCACCGTGATCAATGGCGAGCTCGAACTCGTGAACACATTCTCGCCGACCGGCCAGATCGCCACGATGAGGCAGAATCAGAACTCCAGTGCCCCGCCGCCAAATATGAGCTAATTGGCATATAGACTCTGACCAGCACTTTTACTAGACGGGCGTTCATGAACCACACCTCGGACCGCAGTATCGTCGTTCTTGCCGGCGGCCTATCGCACGAACGGGATGTCTCCCTCCGTTCCGGTCGGCGGGTGGCCGACTCGCTCTCAGAGCACGGCATCGGCGTGATCCTCAAAGACCCG
>JAJAZI010000228.1 GCA_026785785.1 Microbacteriaceae bacterium | reverse complement strand
GGCTCGCTCGTTCAGGACGAGATCATGCTGTCGGTCGACCAGATCCGCTTCTTCGCCCGTCAGGCCCGCAGCCTCGAGGGCACGTCCACCGGCGAGTACATGGCCGACCACACCTCTTTCGTTCGTTGGGAGCCGATCGGGGTCATCGGCCAGGTCACGCCATGGAGCTACCCGCTGAACATGGCGGTCTGGAAGTTCGCCCCCGCCGTCGCAGCTGGCAACACCACGGTGCTCTAGCCGAGCGACACGAGAACGCAGTCGACCCTGCTGCTGGCCGAGATTGCCGCGGAGTTCCTCCGGCCGGGCGACCTCAAGCACGTGCTCGTGCAGGAGGACATCCACGACGAGTTCGTGCCGGCGCTCGTGGCCTGGGTGAAGGACAACGCGAAGACGGGAGCTCCTGGACGCCGTGCCATCGTCGGGCAGGACCAGCGTCGGCGGCGCCTTCACGATGGTGTGCTCGTCCGGCCTCGCGTCATCGGTGTGGACGAAGGACCATGGCCGGGCCATGCGATCCGCCACGCACCTGGACTTCGGATGCGTGTGGATCAACACCCACATCCCGCTCGTCGCGGAGATGCCGCACGGCGGGTTCACGCACTCCGGCCACGGGAAGGACCTCTCCGCGTACGGGTTCGAGGACTATACCCGGATCACGCACGTAATGAGCTACATCGGCCACGAGTGCCACGGGCGAACGTAGGCTGTTCTCGTGGACGACGACGATCTCGCTGACACGGTCATCAGGCCGCCGCTTTCGCCTGCCGAGCCGCCCGCGAGGCCGGACGAGGACACGATCGTGAAGGCGCCGCCGACGCTGGTCCTGCCCGACGATGGCACGGCGTCGAGGCGCTCCCGTGAGCGCGCCGTGGAGGAGATCACCGGCGAGCCGAAGCTTTCCGCTCCGGCCAGGTATCGATTCAGCGTCAATTCGGCCGAGCCGATCCTGCTCGACGTTCCTGTGCTGATCGGCAGGAACCCCCGTCCGCCACGGGTCGCGAGCGCCGTGATGCCGCGATTCGTGCGTGTGCACTCGCCGCAGCGGGAAGTTTCGGCCACTCACCTGGAGTTGCGCCAGGACGGCGCGTCCGTCATCGTGACGGACATGCGGTCAACCAACGGTACGGTGATCACCGTGCCCGGAATGTCTGTGTTCACTTTGCATGCAGGCGGCTCGATGGTTGTCGCACCCGGCACCACACTTGACCTCGGGGACGACAACATCGTTGAGATCATGCCGATCGGGCGTTTGCTCGCCCGGGATAACGAACCCTTCGAAAGGCTGTCCCCGTGACACAGATCGGTCGCAGCGCCGCTCGGCACTCCCTCAGCCTCCCCGCCAGGCCCGGCCAGAGTGTCAGCTTGTCCTGGGGTGCGGCGACCGATATCGGACGCAAACGAGCCCTGAATGAAGATAGCTTCCTCGCCGAGGCCCCCTTCTTCGTGGTAGCCGACGGCATGGGCGGACACGCCTCGGGTGACGTCGCGAGCGCGGCGGTCGTGCATCGCCTCGCAGAGGAAGGGTCCGCCGACTTCGCCGAGCCGGAGCAGATCATGACGGCGCTTCGGATCGCGACGGCCGACATCACCCTCGCGGCCGACGACGGCGACCTCGGGGTCGGCACGACGGCCACTGGCGCGGTGCTCACCCTCGTCGACGGCGAGCCATATTGGGCGGTCTTCAATATCGGCGACTCCCGCGTGTACCAACTCGTCGACGGCGAGCTGAACCAGGTCACCGTGGATCACTCGGTCGTTCAGGAACTCGTCGACGCCGGCCTGCTGGCCAAGGACGCGGCCGAGTTCCACCCCGACGCCAATATCATCACGCGCGCCGTTGGCTTCAACGCGGAGCCGATGGCAGATTTGTGGATGCTTCCCGTTCGCACCGGTCTGCGTCTGCTCATCTGCTCGGACGGGCTCACGCGAGAGGTGAACGATGAGGCGCTGCGCGAGATGCTCAGCGCCGGATTCGGGCCCCAGGAAACCGCCATCACCCTCGTGGACGCCGCGCTCGCGGCGGGTGGCCGCGACAACATCACACTCGTGATCGTCGACGTCGTCGAGTTTCCGACCGCGGCGCCACTCGAGAACACCATCCCTCGTCAGGACGCGGCCACCGCCTGAGATAAGCCGGGCTGCGACCAGTACTGGGGGTGCGCTGCGTGGCCGTGAGACGGCCAGCCTCCGCGTCTCGGCCGGTCCCCGCTGGTAGAATCGTATCTCTGAGTAGCGCACGGCGACGTGGCCAGCCAACCGATTTTGAGTACACGAGGAGGGGCATTATGGCCAGGCGCCTCCCGTCGTCGCCTCCGGTGCTTCCCGGCTTCGCTCACCTGCACGTTCTGGGTTCCGGAGGATTCGCCGACGTCTTCCTCTACGAGCAGAACATGCCCAGGCGGCAGGTCGCGGTGAAGGTGATGCTGAGCGAGGTCGTCAACGAGCAGGTCAGGCAGATGTTCCAAGCCGAGGCGAACCTCATGGCCCAGTTGAGCGCACACCCCTCGATCCTCACCGTGTACCAGGCGAGCGTGTCCTCCGACGGCCGCCCCTACCTCGTGATGGAGTTCTGCTCCTCCGGGCTGAGCGACCGCTACCGACGAGAACGGATCCCCGTCCCCGAGATCCTGCGCATCGCCGTCAAGATCGGCAGCGCCATCGAGACCGCGCACCGCGACGGCGTGCTGCACCGCGACATCAAGCCCTCGAACATCCTGCTCACGGCCTACGGGCATCCGGTGCTGTCCGACTTCGGTATCGCGTCGACGCTCGGCGAGGCAGAGAACCAGGAGGCGGTCGGAATGTCGATTCCCTGGTCCGCGCCGGAGGTGCTCAACGACGAGACACCGGGAACGATCGAGTCGGAGGTGTGGTCGTTCGCGGCGACCGTCTACACGTTGCTCGCCGGCCGGTCGCCCTTCGAGGTGCCGGAAGAATCGAACAAGTCCACCGACCTGATGGCGCGCATCAACCGGGCCAAGGTGCAGCCGATTGGGAGACCGGATGTGCCGGCGAGCCTCGAGCGCGCGCTGCAGCGGGGTATGTCGCGCCGCCCGGAATCCCGCCAGCGCACCATCCTCGAGCTTGTCCGGGAGATCCAGGCTGTCGAGACAGAACTCGGAGTGCTCCAGACCCCGATCGAGGTCGCGGTGGACGACTGGGCGCTGTCGTCGATGTCGGATCTCGAGGAGCGCACGCGCATCCGCGGGGCCGCCGGAGCCCTGTCGTCGACCGCAGCCCGTCGCCGGCGCCGTCGCGCGCCCGCAGCGGATCCTGACTCCGAGTACGCCGCCGTCGGCACCATCCTGCGCTCCTCATCGTCACAGATTTCCCGCAGCACCGGCACGATCCCCCTCGCCACCAAGCGCACGCTCCGTTGGGTCGCGATCTCCCTGGTTGCCGCCGCCGCGCTCGTCATCGGTCTCGGCGCGATCGTGACGACCAGCCTCGTACGGGCGAATTCGGAAACCATCCCCGTCGTGGTCGACATCGACGCGCAGGCCACGAACGACTCGGTCGAGTTCTCCTGGCCGGACCCCGGGCTGCTGCCCACCGACTCGTACCAGATCTCCGCGACCGACCGGCAGCCGATCATTCAGACCCGGTCGGAGTTCTCGATCGCGGCATCCGAGGGCGACCGGGTCTGCATCACGGTCACCGTCAATCGCGATGGGAAGACCGGCGCGGCGAGCATCGAGAAGTGCGTGGTGTTCGAATCGTGAGGTCGCAGCGTGTTTAGGCGCTGGCTGGCGAGCCACCGATCGCTCTTCGTGACCGCGACGAGCGCCTCCCTGATTGCCGCCGTCGTCGCGGGGCTCGCCGTTGTCTCGGGCGGCTACGAAGCCCAGCGGATCGACCTGGGCGACGGGTCGGTGTGGGTTGCCAACTCCGCCGAGCAGGTGATCGGTCGCGCCAACACCGAGATCCTCGCGCTCGACACGGTCGTCGAGGGGAGCGGGTCGGAACTCGACGTCATCCAGGCCGGACGCACGGTGCTGCTGTTCGACCGCGCGAACAGCAAGGTCGACATCGTGGATGCTGCGACCGCCGAGGTGAGCGACAGCGTGCCGCTCCCGCCGGAGGCCCCCGAGCTGCACCTCGCGGGCGAGACCGTCGTCATTCACGCGACAAGCACCGGTGCCGTGTGGCTGGTCCCCGTCGGTGACCTGCGCGACTTCGACGCCGGGGCCGAGCCGACACTGAGCCTCGGGAGCGACTCCGCGGTCAGCGTCAGCCCCGACGGCACACTGCTGCTCTACTCGTCGGACGCGGGCGAGGTGTACCGCGTGAACTCCATCACAGGCGACTTGGTCGAGGAGGCGTTCCCCGTGGACTTCGCCGAGCCCGGCAGCGACATCAGCATCAGCTCCGTCGCCGGACGCTGGGTGCTGCTCGACGCGAACTCGGGCAGGCTGTCGGTCGAGGGGCGGATGCTGGACCTGTCCGGGCTTCTCGACGGCGCGCGAAACGCCGTTCTGCAGTCGCCGAGCACCACGGGAGGCAGCGTGCTGATAGGTTTCCCCGCCGGGCTCCTCTCCGTGCCGCTCACCGATGGGGCTCCCGCGCTGGTCGCCGACAGCGACGGGGGCACCCCCGCGGCGCCGCTCGTGCTCGGCGACTGCGTCTTCGCCGCCTGGTCCTCGGGCATCGCCTGGCGGGACTGCGGCGGCGCCACCGCGCCGATCGAGCTCTCGCTCGAGTCCGTCGGCCGGAGCGCGGCGCGTCTTGTCTTCGCGGTGAACGGCGACAGGGTCGTGCTCAACGACCCCCGCAGCGGCAGCAGCTGGGCGGTGCAGCAGCGCGGCGAGCTCATCGACAACTGGGACGAGCTGATTCTCGAGGACGAGGAGCGGCAGGAGGTCGAGGAGAACAACGACGACGTGCCTCCCGAGTACGAGGCCAACCAGCTCCCGCCGATCGCGATCGAGGACGAATTCGGTGCCCGCGCCGGGCGTGCAAACGTGCTCCCGGTGCTGCTCAACGACTACGACCCCAACGGCGACGTGCTCGTTGTCGAGACGGTCGATCGGGTCGAGGAGGGCATCGGCCGGCTCGACGTCATCGACAGCCGGCAGCGCATCCAGCTCACGCTCCTGGATGGCGTGACGGGCACGGTGACCTTCGGCTACACCATCTCGGACGGTCGCGGCGGAACAGCCGCGGGGGGCCGGGCGGGGCCCCGCCGGGGGGGGGGGGGGGGCACGCCCCCCGGGGGGGGGGGGCCCCCCCCCCCCCCCCCCCCCCCCCCCCCCCCCCCGAGGGACCGGGGGGGCCCCCCCCGGGTGTAGGGGGGGTGGGGGGGGGGGGGCGGGCCCCCTGCGCCCCCCCCCGGGCGGGGGGCGGCGCCCCCCCCCCCCCCGCGACCGTGACGGTCACCGTCAGGTCGCCGGGGGAGAACTCGCCGCCGGTGCAGGTGCGCCCGACCCGCGCGCTCGTGGCCGAGGGAAACCGCGTCACCACCCCGGTGCTCGGCGACTGGATCGACCCCGACAGCGACGCCTTCTACCTCACCGCGGCGACGACCGCGCCACCCGACGTCGTGACCTACAAGCCCAGTGGCACGGTGGACTTCCAGGAGGGCGGCGCGGCAAGCCAGCTGCGCGCCGTGTCGCTCGCCGTCTCCGACGGTCAGGCAGTCGGGGCGGGCAGCCTTACCGTCTCGGTGCGCCCAGCGGGCGAGGTGCCGATCATCGCCGACCCGTTCGTCGTGCTCAGCTACGCCGGTCAGGAGACCACCGTGAGGCCGCTCGAACACGTGCGCGGCGGGACGGGCGAGCTGCGACTCAGCGGTGTCGCACCGAGGCCGGGGGTGACGATCGAGGCGAGCCTGGAGACGGGCACGTTTAGGTTCACGAGTGACCAGGTCGGCAGCCACAACCTCGAATACGTGGTCAACGACGGCGATCAGACCGTCACGGGAACAGTCCGGATCGACGTTCAGGCCCGGCCGGATGCGAACAGTACGCCGATCACGATCCCGAAGACCGTCTTCGTGAAGACGCTGAGCAGCGAGACTGTCGACGTCGCCTCGACCGACATCGATCCTGCCGGAGGGGTCCTGCTCGTCACCGGGCTCTCCAATGTGCCCGAGGGGTCCGGCGTGAGCGCCGACGTGCTCGAGCAGCGCCACGTTCGGGTGACCCTCACCGCCCCGCTCGAGGGAACCGTCGCCTTCGACTACCGCGTCACGAACGGACTCGCGGGTGCCGACGGCGTGATCACCGTCGTCGAGATCCCCCGACCGACAACGCTCCAGCCGCCGGTCGCCGCCGACGACACCGTCACCGTGCGGATGGGTGACTCGGTCGACATCCCCGTGCTCGACAACGATGCCCATCCGGACGGTGAGCAGTTGACGCTCAACCCGGTGCTTCCCTCGGGCCTGCGGAGCGCATCCGGGCTCCTGTTCGCCTCGGGCGACGTGCTGCGCTACCTGGCACCCGAGCGGAGCGGCAACTTCACCGCCGTCTACGAGGTGGCGGGCCCCGACGGGCAGGTCGACCAGGCCGAGCTGCGCATCGCTGTGCGGGAATCGGTCGCTGCGACGAACTCGGCGCCGGTCCCCGCCCCGGTGACCGCTCGCGTGCTCGCCGGCGAGACCGTGCGCATCAAGATCCCCCTCACTGGCATCGACCCCGACGGCGACTCCGTGCAGCTGCTGGGCCAGGACACGAGCCCGCAGAAAGGCGCCGTCACCGAGGTCGGCAGCGACTACATCGACTTCCTCGCCGGCGAGTATTCCGCTGGCACCGACAGCTTCACCTATCGGGTGATCGACTCGCTCGGCAAGCGGGCAATCGGACGGGTGCGCGTGGGCATCAGCCCGCGTTCCGGCGACGCGGGAAACCCGATCGCGGTCGAGGACGAAGTGCTCATCCGCCCGGGCAAGACCGTGTCGGTGCAGGTGCTCGCCAACGACTCCGATCCGGACGGCAGCCCGCTGACCATCCTCAGCGTCGAGCCGAACAGTCCGGAGATCGGCTTCGAGATCGTCGACGACATCGTCACGGTGACACCGCCGACCGACCCGGGCCGATACGGTCTCGTCTATACAATCGAGAATGCCTACGGCGGCACGAGCTCCAACTTCATCACGGTGGTCGTCGACCCGGATGCCCCGCCGGCCTACCCGGTAGCGAGGGACACCGTGCTGACCCTGTCCGACATCGTGGACCGCGACACGGTCAACGTCGACGTGCTGCGAAACGTGTTCTTCGCCGACGGCGACGTCTCGTCGCTCGAGCTGTCGGTGCTGCCCGGCTACGGCGACACCGCGACGGTGGTGCGGGGCAAACGGCTCGAGATCACCATCACCGACAGGCGGCAGATCATCCCGTTCTCGGTCGCCAACCCCGACGATCCGACGATCGTCGCCTACGCGTTCGTCTGGGTTCCCGGCTTCGACGACGCCCTCCCGCAGCTCGACCGCACGGCGCGCATCCTGACCGTCGTGAGCGAGTCGCGGATCGAGTTCGACCTCAACGACTACGTGCTCGCGGTCGCGGGCCGGAACGTGCGCCTGGTCGACTCGACAACGGTACAGGCGACCAACGCGAACGGCGACAGCCTGGTTGTCGACGAGGACACCCTTTCCTTCACCTCGGCCGACGGCTACTTCGGTCCGGCCTCGATCTCGTTCGAGGTGACCGACGGGACGAGCATCGACGACCCGAACGGTCGCCGGGCGACGCTCGTGCTGCCGATCAGGGTCACGCCGCGGGAGAACCAGCCCCCGGCGTTCACCGGCGGCACGATCAACTTCGAACCGGGGGAGGAGAAGACCCTTGACCTGCTCCGCCTGACGAGCTATCCCTACCCGGACGACATCGACGAGCTCGTCTACAGCGCCGGGCCGACTCCGCCATCCGGGTTCGACTACGAGATCCGCGGCACGAGCCTCATCATCCGAGCGAACGAGGGCACCGAGAAGGGCACCTCCACCGGGCTGACGATCGGAGTACGAGACGATCTCGCGGCGGGCCAATCCGGACGCATCCAGCTTGCGGTCGTCGCGTCCACCAGGCCACTCGCGAAACCGGCCGCCGACTCGATCATCGCCCCGCGCGGCGCGACGACGAGTGTCGACGTGCTTGCGAACGACGAGGCGACCAACCCGTTCCCCGGAGGGGAACTGACCGTCGTCTCGATCACCGGGCTCGACGGGTCGGCGGTGCCGGAGGGCATCACCGTCACCCCCAACGACACGAGGACGAGGCTATCGGTGACGGTCTCGGAGACGGCCGCTCCCATCGACACCAACCTGCAGTACCAGGTCGCCGACGCGACCCGCGATCCCAGCCGGTACGCGTTCGGATCGATCACCATCTCGGTGCAGGACCGGCCCGACACGCCTATCGCCCCCGCCCGGGCCGACGGCGGCTACGAGGAAGGCCTCCTGACCCTGCGCCTCACGGCACCGCCCTCGAACAACTCGCCCATCGTCAAGTACGAGGTGGTGAGCACGAGCCACGGCAGCTACCGCAAGGACTGTGGAACCGCGCAGC
>JAJAZI010000227.1 GCA_026785785.1 Microbacteriaceae bacterium | reverse complement strand
CCCGACCCGTCGACGGGCTTCACGACGAGCTGGTCGAGCCGGTCGAGCACCTCCTCGAGCGCTCCCGGATCCTCGAGCCGCCAGGTGTCGACGTTCGGCAGGATCGGGTCTTCGCCGAGGTAGTAGCGCGTGAGGTCGGGCAGGTAGGTGTAGACGAGCTTGTCGTCGGCGACGCCGTTGCCGATCGCGTTGGCGATCGTGACGTTGCCGAGCCGGGCGGCGAGCAGTAGCCCGGGCGAGCCGAGCATCGAGTCGGCGCGGAACTGCAGCGGGTCGAGGAATTCGTCGTCGACACGGCGGTAGATCACGTCGACGCGTGTCGGACCCGCCGTCGTGCGCATCCAGACCTTGCCGCCGGAGCAGAACAGATCGCGGCCCTCGACGAGCTCGATGCCCATGAGCCGGGCGAGCAGCGTGTGCTCGAAGTACGCCGAGTTGTAGACGCCGGGCGTGAGCACGACGATCGTCGGGTCGTCCACTCCCTCGGGGGCGCTCGCACGCAGGGCGTGCAGCAGCTTGTTGGGGTAGTCCCCGACCGGGCGCACCCTCATGCTCACGAACAGCTCGGGCAGAGTCTGCGCCATGACCCGCCGGTTGGAGATCACGTAGCTCACGCCGCTCGGCACGCGCACGTTGTCTTCGAGCACGCGCCACGCGCCGGCCTCGTCGCGGATGAGGTCGATGCCGGAGACCTGGATGCGCACGCCGTTGGCGGGGTCGATGCCCGCGGCCTGGCGGTGGAAGTGGCTCGACGAGCTGATGAGCTTCGCCGGGATGACGCCGTCGCGCACGGCGTTCTGCGGGCCATAAATATCGGCGAGGAACGCCTCGAGGGCGAGCACGCGCTGCGTGACACCCGCCTCGACGGTGGACCACTCGGCCTGGTCGATTACCCGCGGAACGGCATCCAGCGGGAACGGCCGTTCCTCGCCGGCGAAGTCGAACGTCACGCCCTGGGCGAGGTAGGAGCTCGCGAGCGCCTCGGCGCGGCCCCGCAGTTCGTCCTGCGTCATCTGCGAGAGCGCGGTGTGGATCTCCCGGTAGGCCGCGCGAGCGGAGTCGGGCGTTTCGAACATTTCGTCGAACGGATGCACGCCCTTGCGCATCATCGTCGCCGCGGTAGCGGCCGCGTAGCCGTCGAAGAGGTCGCCCATTTACCCACTCTATTGGGCACGTGTTGCGGGAGTGTTTCGACTGCGCCGCTATCCGGCGTCGGGCCCCGCCGTGCTCTCGCGGACGACGAGCTCGGGTTGGAATACGACCTGACGGCGAGGACTCGACGGGGTCTCTGCCTCCTCAAGCAGGATCTCCACCGCCGTCTGGCCAATCAGCGCACTCGGCTGGCGGATGGACGACAGCGGCACGACGGCGGCGCTTGCGAAGTCGATGTCGTCGTAGCCGATGATGGCAATGTCGCCCGGAACCGTGATGCCGGCTCCTCCGCGCATCATCAGCGCCTGCAGCACTCCCATCGCGATGAGGTCGTTAGCGGCGAAGATGGCGTCCGGTCGGTCCTCCGGCCGCCTGGCCGCTATCGCTTCCCCCGCGATACGCCCGGCAATCACGCTCAGCGCCGGCACGTCGACCACTTCGAGCGACACCCCGGGATGCCTCACGGCGGCCAGCTGGGCCCCAGCATGTCGATCCTCGACCTGCCGAATCTCGAACGGTCCACCGATGAACGCGATCCGCCGTCGGCCGTGGGCGACGAGGTGCTCGACCGCCAACCGCCCCCCGGCGACGTCGTCGACCGAGACAGAGCTGAATGCCGAGCCGTCGGCGCTCCGGTCGACGAGCACGGCAGGGATGCCTCGCTCCCGCAGTCTCTCGAGCCGTTCCGTCACGTTTCCGAAAGGTGAGATGAGCACTCCGAGCACCCGCTGCTCCTCGAACAGGTCGAGATAGGTCGACTCGCGGCCGCGGTCCTCGTCGCTGTTGCCGAGGATCACCGAGAGCCCAGCCGTCGCCGCCTGATCCTCGGCGCCCCGCGCGAGGTCGGTGAAGAAGGGGTTCCGCACGTCGAGCACGATGAGGCCGATCGTCTTGCTGCGCCCGGCGCGCAACTGCCTCGCAGCGTCGTTGCGCACGAATCCGAGCTCCTTGATGGCGGCGAGCACGCGCTCTGCAGCGGGACCAGAGACCTTCGTGGGTCGATTGAGCACATTCGACACGGTGCCGACCGAAACACCAGCCATCGCGGCGACGTCGCGGATGCTGGGAGGAGCCATGAGCCCTCCCCTCCCCCCGCCACGTTAGCGGGTCAAAATCGAGCACGGCGCGGAGCGATATATGAACCGTTCCATTCTGTCAGATCACGGTTTGAGCACAAATAGCCCGATTTTGCGCGGATCGAATCGAGTGACGGTTGCAGAAGTCGTGCGGCCGACCCTAATATGTGGGCTACAGGTTGAAACGATTCATTCCTGAGCCCACCACCCCCTCACCGCGGAGGCACGAGTCAATGACGACACCAACGCTCGCCGATGACATCCCCGTCCTCGAACTCCACCACGCGAGCAAGGCCTTCGGCGCAGTCGTCGCGCTCTCCGACGGCACGATCGAGATCCTCCCCGGTGAAATTCACGCGCTGGTCGGCGAGAACGGCGCGGGAAAATCCACATTGATCAAGGTGCTCGCCGGAGTTCACCGACCAGACTCCGGCGATTTCCGCCTCGACGGGAAGCCAGTCTCATTCGGCACTCCCGCCGACAGCAAGGCTGCGGGCATCTCGGTCATCTACCAGGAGCCGACCCTGTTTCCCGACCTCACGGTCGCCGAGAACATCTACATCGGCCGCCAACCCCGCGGGCGAGGCGGCCTAATCAGCCGCTCGACAATGCGCGCCGAAGCCACGAAGCTCTTCGCGACACTCGGCGTTCCCATCGATCCCGAGCGGATCGCCGCCGGACTCTCCATCGCTGACCAGCAGATCATCGAGATTGCGAAAGCGATCTCGCTCGACGCCCGCGTGCTCATCATGGACGAGCCGACCGCGGCACTCAGCGGGGTGGAGGTCGAGAGACTGTTCGGTGTCGCGAGGTCGTTGCGCGACCGCGGCGCCGGCATCCTGTTCATCTCTCACAGGTTTGACGAGGTCTTCGGTCTGTCCGATCGGATCACCGTCATGCGCGACGGCGCGTTCATCGCAACCCACACGACGGGCTCGGTCACCGTGGACGCCATCGTTCGCGAGATGGTCGGGCGCGACATCAGTGCGCTGTTCCCGAAGGAGGAGGCCGTCATCGGCGACCCCGTACTGAGCGTGCGCGGACTCGGCAGGGCGGGAGTTTTCAGCGACATCAGCTTCGACGTGCGGGCCGGCGAAATCGTCGGCCTTGCGGGACTTGTCGGTGCGGGACGCACCGAGGTGGCCAGAGCGATCTTCGGAATCGACAGGTACGACGCGGGCAGCGTCGAGGTCAACGGAGTTCCGCTCCGCCCGCACGACCCGCAGTCGGCCATCACCGCGGGGCTCGGCCTTGTTCCCGAAGACCGGCGCAAGCAGGGGCTGGTCATGGAACTGTCCGTCACCCGCAACGCCACGCTCACCCTGCGCACTGCTCTCGCCCGCTTCGGGCTCATCAGCGGAGCCCGCGAGCATGCCCTCGGCGAGGACTGGTCCCGTCGCCTCCAGGTCAAGACCGCGTCGCCTGACCTTCCTGTTGCGACGCTCTCCGGCGGCAACCAGCAGAAGGTGGTGCTCGCCAAGTGGCTCGCGACCGACCCTCAGGTACTCATCGTCGACGAGCCGACGCGTGGCATCGACATCGGCACGAAGGCCGAGGTGCACCGCCTCATCTCCGATCTCGCCGGGCGAGGCATCGCCGTGCTCATGATCTCGTCCGAGTTGCCCGAAGTGCTCGGAATGGCCGATCGGATCCTCGTGATGCGCGAGGGGCGGCTCACGGCGACGATCGACCGGACCGACGCCACCGCAGAGCGTGTCATGTTCGCCGCAACCGAGACTTTGGAGAGCACGCCGTGACCACAGTGCGTACACAAACGCCGCCGCGGTCAGCGACGACGCAGCTATCGAGATTCCTCCGTTCTCGCGAAATCCCCGTAGCGAGCGCTTTGATCGTGCTCGTCGTCGTCACCGCGACCATCAACCCGCTCTTCCTGACGCCACAGGGAGTCAAGGACCTGCTGCTCAACGCAACGATCGTGGTCATCCTTGCAATCGGTCAAGCGCTCGTGATTATCACGCGCAACGTCGACCTGTCGGTGGGATCCATCCTCGGCCTCGTCGCGTTCGGAACCGGCACCCTCTTTGCCGTGTATCCCGGCATCCCGATCATCCTCGTCTTCGTCATCGGCATGGCGTTCGGCGCCGTCCTGGGGGCCGTCAACGGGCTGCTCGTCACGATCGCGAAAGTCCCCGCACTCGTCATCACGCTCGGGACCCTCTACATCTACCGCGGCGTCAACAACGCCTGGGCAGGTGGAACGCAATATTTCGCCGGCGACCGACCGCGCGCGTTCTCCAGCCTGTCGACCGACACCATCTTCGGATTCCCCCTCATCACCCTGCTCGCCATCGCGGTCGTGGTTGGAGTCGCCATCGTGCTGGCCTACACCCGCGCCGGTCGCGACCTCTACGCGATCGGCTCCGACCCGGCGGCCGCGCGGCTGTTCGGCATCCCCGTCACCCGCAGGGTTCTCGGCGCGTTCGTCGCGAGCGGGGTTCTGGCAGGACTCGCAGCCGTGCTCTACGCCTCCCGCTTCAACGCGGTCGGAGCGACGACGGGCACGGGTCTCGAACTCGACGTCGTCGCCGCGGCGGTGGTCGGCGGCGTCGCGATCTTCGGCGGCAGCGGCACGGTCGTCGGCGCGGCGATCGGGGCCCTGCTCCTCACGACCATCACGAGCGCACTCACCGCGTTGAGGGTCGACAAGTTCTGGCAGCAGGCCATCGTCGGCGTGCTCATCATCGCCGCCATCTCGGTCGACCGGCTCGTGAGCCTCAACCGAGCGCGCAAGCTACGAGTAAGCGAGGCCCGCAATGTCTGAGCGCACGATCGTCCGCAGCGGCGAAGGCGTCCCGGCGACCACGGCAGGCACCCTTCCCGTGCGGGTGCGCAGCCGCTGGACGCGCATCCTGCTCTCGCGGGACGCGGTGATGTTCTACGCGCTTATCGCGGTTGTCGTCTACGCCTACACCCAGGTGCCGTACTTCGCCTCGACGCAGACCGTGGGGTTCCTCCTGCTCGATGTGATCCCGATCCTGCTCATCGCGATGCCCATGGCGCTCGTCATCATCACGGGAGAGATAGACCTCTCGGTCGCGAGCACGGTCGGACTCACCAGTGCCGTGATGGGTGTGCTGTTCCAAGCCGGGGTGCCGATTGGGGTCGTGCTCGTGCTCTGCCTGCTGCTCGGGACCGTGCTCGGCGCAGTCAACGGGTTCCTCGTCACGGCTCTGGGTCTGCCATCGCTCGCTGTCACGATCGGCACGCTCGCCCTGTACCGCGGCTTCGCCCTCGTCGTCATCGGTGACAACGCCGTGGCGAACTTTCCGCAGGAGCTCACCCGGTTCTCCACCTCCAAGCTCGGCGACACCGGCATCCCCGTCGTCATGCTCCTCGTGCTCGCCGTCGCCCTGGTCTTCGGAGTGCTGCTGCACTTCACCCCTTTCGGACGCGCCCTCGTCGCCCTCGGGTTCAACAAGGAGGCGGCCGCCTTCGTCGGCATTCGAGTGGGCCGGGCCAAGTTCTGGCTCTTTGTGAGCACGGGACTTGTCTCATCGCTCGCCGGAATCTTCTGGACTTTGCGCTACTCGAGCGCACGCTCGGACAACGCCACCGGGATTGAACTCGCCGTCATCGCCGCAGTGCTCCTCGGTGGCGTGTCGATCTTCGGTGGCACGGGCTCGATCCCCGGAGTCATCATCGGCGTGCTGCTCATCGGCACCATCAACTACACCCTCCGGCTCGCCAGGTTCTCCGATGTCGTACTCAGCATCGTCACCGGCGCCCTCCTCATCGCCTCGGTCGTCGCACCGAGCATCGCCGAGTGGGCGAGGGGCCGACTGCACGCGAGGCGCACCGCGCGACTCGAACTTCAGAGGGCTGCGGCCCAATGAACCACCCGACACCTGGCACCAGGTGGCGATCACAATGAAGGGAAGAACAATGAAGTTGATCCACACGCGGGCGCACAGGGACACAGCCTCCGGTCGACGAATCGCCGCCTTTGCGGCGATCGCGACCACGGTTGCGCTCGTTGCCACCGGATGCGCTGCCGCCACACCCGGCGACTCCGGCGGGTCGGACGGGGATGGCGCCACCGAGGCGCTCAGCATCGCCTTCCTGCCGAAACAGCTCAACAACCCGTATACCGACGTCGTCCTCAGCGGCGGCAAGGCGGGCACCGAGGAGATCGGTGGCGAGTACTCCGTCGTCGGCCCCCTTGAGGCGAGCGCCTCCTCACAGGTGAGCTTCATTAATACCCTCACCCAGCAGGGCACCAAGGTCATCGTGATCGCCGCAAATGACCCGGATGCGGTGGGCCCGGCCCTGGAGGAGGCCAGAGCGGCCGGCGCGAAGATTGTCGCGTTCGACTCCGACACCAACCCGGATTATCGCGACGTGTTCATCAGCCAGGTCGTGTCGAAGGATGTCGCCCTCATCCAAGTCGAGCAGATCGCAGAGCAGATCGGTGGATCCGGTGAGATCGCCATCCTCTCGGCGACCGCGAACGCCACCAACCAGAACGAGTGGATCAAGTTCATCGAGGAGGAGCTCGCCTCGAACCCCGAGTACGCCGACATCACACTCGTAGCGAAGGTCTACGGCGACGATGACGATGCGAAGTCATTCCAGGAGGCGCAGGGACTGCTCTCGGCATACCCGAACCTGAAGGGCATCATCTCGCCCACCACGGTCGGCATCGCGGCAACGGCTCGTTACCTGTCGACGACGGACTTTAAGGGAAAGGTCGCGCTTGTCGGTCTCGGCCTGCCGAACGAGATGCGCGAGTTCGTGAAGGACGGCACAGTCAAGGAGTTCGCCCTCTGGGACCCGGCACAGCTCGGCTACGTCGCGGCCTTCGCCGGTCAGGCGCTGGTTGACGGGACGATCACGGGGGCCGTCGGCGACACGTTCATGGCCGGCGAGCTGGGCGAGAAGGAGGTCGGTGAGGGCGGAATCGTCATCGTCGGACCGCCGACCCGCTTCAACGCCGACAACATCGACGACTACGACTTCTAGTCGATCGGAGGAGGCCGGCACAGAGCCGGCCTCCTCATCCCCTCCTCCACCCCGAAAGGGAAGCGCGATGCAACGGATCTCCTTCCTGCTGAAGGTGCGGGCCGACCGGCTCGAGGACTACAAGGCAAGGCACGCCACGGTCTGGCCGGAGATGCTCCACGCTCTCAAAGGCGCAGGCTGGAGGAACTATTCGCTGTTCCTCCGGGACGACGGTCTGCTCGTCGGGTACCTCGAGACCGAGGACTTCGCCGCCGCTCAGAAGGCCATGGCGGAGACGGCAATCAACGCCCGGTGGCAAGCCGAGATGGCCGGGTTCTTCGAGGCGCTCGATGGTGCCCGACCCGACGAGGCAATGCACCCGCTCACCGAGATCTTCCACCTCGAGGATCAATTGGAGTCACTGTCATGACCGAGGCATCCGCCCTCGACCTTCTGCCGCCGATCACACGGCGACGCACCCGCATCGGCCTCGTCTCCGGCGGACTCGCCGCCTACTGGCCCCAGTTTCCCGACCTGCTGCCGCAACTGAGGCAGTCCGTCGAGTACGTCACCACTCGCTTCCGGTCGCTTGACGCAGATGTCATCGACGTGGGCTTTGTGTCCGATGCGCAGGAATCTGCCGTCGCCGCCGAGAAGCTCCGCCAGGCGGATGCTGATCTCATTGTGATCTTCCTGACGACTTATCTCACCTCGTCGATGGTGCTGCCGATCGCACAGCGCGCGAAGACGCCGGTGCTCATCATCGACCTGCAGCCCACCGAGGCAATGGACCACGCGAACTTCGACACCGGGAAGTGGCTCGCTTATTGCGGGCAGTGCCCGGTGCCCGAGGTCGGCAATGTCTTCCGCCGCGCCGGCATCGAATTCCGCTCGGTGTCGGGACACCTCACAGACGAGAACGCCTGGCGTCGCATCGACAGGTGGATTCGGGCCGCGCACGTTCGCGCCGCCCTCCGACATGCACGCCACGGACTCATGGGCCACCTCTATCCGGGCATGCTCGACGTCTCGACCGACCTCACTCTCGTCTCCACCCAGTTCGGCTCGCATGTGGAGGTGCTGGAATTCGATGACCTTCGAGTGCGCGTCGCCGCAGTTACGGATGCAGAGGCGCGGGGCCGCATGGATCTCGCGCGGCAGGTCTTCGAGATCGACGGCTCGGTCGACGAGGGCGACTTCGAGTGGGGCGCGCGCGTGTCGGTGGGCCTCGATCGGCTCGTTGCTGACTTCGAGCTCGACACGCTCGCCTATTACCACCGGGGCCTCGAGGGCGAACAGCACGAGCGGCTCGGTGCCGGGATGATTCTCGGCGCGTCACTCCTCACCGCCCGAGGCGTTCCGATGGCCGGCGAATACGAGCTCCGCACGAGCATCGCGCAACTGGTCAGTGAGTCCATTGGGGCCGGCGGGTCGTTCACCGAGATCCAGGCCCTCAACTTCGCTGACGGCGTCGTCGAGATGGGTCACGACGGACCAGCACACCTTGCCGTGAGCGCAGCGGACCCCCTGCTCCGCGGGCTCGGGGTGTATCACGGCAAACGCGGCTGGGGCGTGAGCGTCGAGTTCGATGTCAGGCATGGGCCCGTGACGACCATCGGTCTCGGCCAGGAACGTGACGGCTCGTTCGTCTTCGTCGCTTCGGAGGGCGAGGTCATTCCCGGCCCGCTCCTGGCCATCGGAAACACCACGAGCCGCGTCGACTTCCGGATGGATCCCGGCGAGTGGGTCGACGAATGGAGCCAGACGGGGATCGGCCACCACTGGGCGCTCTCGGTCGGCCACCACGCGGACGACTACCGTGCCGCAGCAGATCTGCTCGGCATCGAGTTCCGACAGATTTCGGCCTCCTCTTTGACATCTACCTCCTCCACGTATGGAAAGCGCTGATCAATGGACTCCTTCACCTCTATCACCCCCGTGCTCGAGCGCCAGGCCATCGAGCTGCCGTCGTGGGCCTTCGGTAACTCCGGCACCCGGTTCCGCGTCTTCGGCACCCCCGGCACTCCGCGCACCCCCCAGGAGAAGATCGCGGATGCCGCGCAGGTTCACAAACACACCGGGCTCGCCCCGACCGTCGCCCTCCACATCCCGTGGGACAAGGTCGACGACTACGCCGCCCTGCGTTTCTTCGCGAACGAGCACGGCGTCGACCTCGGCACGATCAACTCGAACACCTTCCAGGATGAGGAGTACAAGTTCGGCAGCCTCGCGGCATCGGACCCCGCCGTTCGCCGCCGCGCGATCGACCACCACCGCGAGTGCATCGAGATCATGCACCAGACCGGGTCGCGCGACCTCAAGATCTGGCTCGCCGACGGCACGAACTACCCCGGGCAGGACGACATCCGCCGCCGCCAGGACAACCTCGCCGACTCCCTCGCCGCCATTTACGCCGAGCTCGGCGACGAGCAGCGACTCGTGCTCGAGTACAAGTTCTTCGAGCCCGCTTTTTATCACACCGACGTTCCGGACTGGGGAACTTCCTACGTGCAGGTCTCCTCGCTCGGAGAGAAGGCACTCGTCTGCCTCGACACCGGGCACCACGCTCCCGGCACGAACATCGAGTTCATCGTGGCCCAGCTTCTGCGCCTCGGGAAGCTCGGCTCGTTCGACTTCAATTCCCGCTTCTACGCCGACGATGATTTGATCGTCGGTGCCGCAGACCCCTTCCAGCTCTTCCGGATCATGGCCGAGGTCATCCGCGGCCGCGGGATGGACGTCGACAGCCCCGTCGCGTTCATGCTCGACCAGTGCCACAACGTCGAAGCCAAAATCCCGGGGCAGATCCGCAGCGTGCTCAACGTGCAGGAGATGACCGCTCGCGCACTCCTCATCGACCGGGACGCCCTCGAGATCGCCCAGCTCGAGAAGGAGGTGCTCGGCGCCAACGCCGTCTACATGGATGCGTTCTACACGGATGTGCGCCCGGCCCTCGCCGAGTGGCGCGCCTCGCGCGGGCTGCCCCCCGACCCGATGGCGGCCTT
>JAJAZI010000226.1 GCA_026785785.1 Microbacteriaceae bacterium | reverse complement strand
CGCTCTGGCCATCGTGGACGCCTCCACACCCAGTATGGCGCTGGCGCGTCCCTCACGCATCGGGGCTGGTACGGAGACGAGCGGGGGATGCCGCGGGGTGCCATCATGGTCGGGTGACGGCTTCTATTGTGGCAACTCGCGCGGGGATAGTGACGGGTGGCGCGGTCGTCGCAGGGTTGGCGATGGTGGTGTCTTACAGCCCTCAGAACGTCGGTGTCTGGCTGCCTGACCTGATCGTCGGGCTGGCCTTCGTCGCGCTGAGCGCATTTGCCATTCCACACGCCCGCGGCACGAGCGTGCTCGCCGGTATCGGTGCGCTCGCGTGGATCGCTGGGACGATTCTGCCGACCGCGCATTTCTGGCATCGCGGTGTGCTCATCCATCTGTTGCTCTGCACGCCGTGGGTCTGGCCCCGCCGCCGTTCCGCGCGCGTAGCGATCGTGGCCGGGTATCTCAGTTGTGCGACGCCCTATCCATGGAGCAGCGACACCGCGGGGATCGTGACCGCAGTCGGGTTCGCGGGGGTCGTTGCCGTCGTCCGCCACCCCAGCACTGCCGCCTTGCGTGCGTGGCCGCTCACCGGCGCAGCCCTCTTCGCCCTGGTGATCGGAGTTGGATCGGTGTGGCGCGCGACTGCTCCCGGGGCAACCGGCGTGATCCCCGGTTTCTGGGTGTATTGCCTCGGGGTAGTTGGTGCCATCGCCGCGCTGGGCGCTGTCCAGCCTCGCCGACCGGTCGTGATCGCCACCGATCTCATTGTGGAACTCGGCGACGCTCCCGGCGGGGATGTGGGGCACGCGCTCAGGCGTGCGCTCGACGGCACCGTGATCGACGAATCGCTGCTGAGCGTGGCCGTCACGCGGGCCAGCTCTCTTGCCGCCGCCAACAC
Organism: Microbacteriaceae bacterium; assembly: GCA_026785785.1. GTDB lineage: Bacteria > Actinomycetota > Actinomycetes > Actinomycetales > Microbacteriaceae > Marisediminicola. Next base: position 3,517 of record JAJAZI010000226.1, on the reverse strand, counting down.
TGCATTGAATCGGGAGATCTCGACGCGCGTCGCCGATGTCGAACGATCCCGACGGCGCTTACTTCTCGCAGGCGACGAGGAACGCCGGGCATTGCGGTCGGAGCTGCAGAGCGTCGTCTCGGAGCCGCTGAGTCGGCTCGCCCGCAGCATCATCGCGATCTCGCAGTCGGATGTCGCCGACTCGCCGGCACTGGCGCGGGCGCGCTCGCTCGTTGCCCGCGCGCAAGGCGAAATCGACGAGATCGGGAGGGGTTTGCATCCGAGCGACCTTGAGGATGGCCTTGCTGTCGCGCTCGAATCGCTCGCCGCTCGCAGCCCGGTCCCCGTGCACCTCACTGTAGATCGGAGGAGATTCGCGCCCGAGCTCGAGGCTGCCGTGTACTACGTCTGCGCGGAAGCACTGGCGAACAGTTTGAGACACGCGTCGTCGACCGAGATTCGGCTGCAGGTCGAGCACCGGCGCGGCAGGCTCGAGATTAAGGCGAGCGACAACGGGGCAGGAGGGGCGGATCTCGCCAGCGGAACAGGAATTCGCGGGCTCGTCGACCGAATCGAGGCCCTCGGCGGAACGACCGAGGTTTCCTCCCCGCGTGACAGGGGAACGGTGGTCTCGGTCACCTTGCCTCTTACCGACGCGGCCGAACCCGCCCCCGATGCCTTCATCGCAGGGGTGTCGGCGTGAGGGCGCTCGTACGGCCCGCTGCGGGATCGGGCGCCGTGGCCATCCTCCTTGTCGTGGTCGGGTTGGCCCTCTACTTGCTCACCTCGGACGGGTCGATCTCGCTCGCCTCGTTCGGGCCCATCTCGACGTGGGCGACCGCGCTCGGCGTCCTCAGCCTGGTCGCCGCGACAGTCCTCGCCGCAGTACGGCCTGCCGTCGGCTCGGCCCCCCTCGTCCTCGGGGGTATTGCCGTGACCTGGGTCGCACCCGTCATCGAGGGGTGGTCGCAAGGACCGGAGCTGATCCGAACCGTTGCCGCCGCGAGCTCGCCTCTGGTCGTTCCCCTCCTCACGCACCTCGCTCTGCTCGACGCGACGGGACGGGTGAGAGATCGCTGGCGCGTTCCGCTCGTCGCCGTGTGGTCCCTGTCAGCGATCTGTGTTTTCGTCATCACGCTCGTTCGAGACCCGCTTTTCGATCTGGCGTGTTGGAGTAATTGCACCGCCAACAGCTTCCTGGTCGCACCTGCGCCCGGCCTCGCGAGCGGCCTCGTGATGGCGCAGTCGTGGCTCGAAGCGTCAGTCGGAATCCTCACGATCTGCTGGATCGTCGTTGTTGGCCTCGGCCGCGCGGCCAACCGCCCGGCTGCCGTTCGGCGAATTTTGCCGCTCGGCGCGGTGCTGGTTTTCCAAACCGCAACCGCAGTCACCGAAGTCCTCCGCCCAGCAGCTCGACTCGACACCGCGCCGCTCCCCGCACTGTACGTCGCGAGTTCGATCGCGCTGATCGCTGTGGCATCCGGGTGGATCTCCTCAGTCGCGATCTGGCGTGCGCGCAGGGCAGCCGCACTGCGCCTGATCGATGACCTAGCACTGCCGGGCGTGTCATGGGAACCGCTCGAAACGAAGCTCGCGGCTCGACTCGGCGACCCCGGCTTGAAGGTGCTCTATCCGGTGCCCGGAAAGAGGGGGTGGTTCGATGCCGCCGGGGTCGAGCACCCCATCCCCGCGACCGCCTTCCGCGCCCTCACGGAGATTCGGCGAGACGATGCGCTGATAGCTCTCGTCGTCCACGACCGTTCGCTGTTGAATGAGAAGGAACTCGGCCGCCGGATCGGTGCGGCCGCGGCCCTCGCGGTCGACAACGAACGGCTCAGGGCGGGGATCCTCATGCAGTTGGCCGAGTTGCAAGAGTCTCGAGTGAGAATTGTCGAGTCGGCCGATTGGGAACGCCGACGTATCGAGCGAAACCTCCACGACGGTGCCCAGCAGAGCCTGCTGGTCCTCCAGTTCGAACTGAGCCTCGCGCACAGCCAAATCGTGGATGCCGCGACCTCGGCCGCTCTTGTCCGCGTGATCGGCGAGGTGCGATCCGTCACCGACAACCTCCGACAGATGGCGCACGGAATCTTCCCGGCGGTGCTGAACGATGTCGGCCTCGACGCAGCGCTGCGCCACCTCGCCGAGGATGCACCGGTTCCGTTGAGCATCGATGTTGGGTTCGAAGGGCGTTTCGCACCCTCGGTTGAGCGCCTCGTCTATCTCGTCGTGCGGACGGCGGTGGCCGCAGCGACGGCATCCGACGACGCCATTACGGCACGAATCGACCGCTCGCCGGACGGCATTCGGATGGTTGTGAGCGGCGCGCCGGTGAACTTGGCAAGAAACCTGGTCGATCGCGTCGGCGCGCTGGGCGGAACGATCAGCGTGAGCGCTCGGCGAATGGAGGCGGTGGTCCCATGCGAGTGATCGTTGCAGACGATTCGATGCTCACCCGCGAGGGGATCGTGCGGATGCTCCGCGAGGTAGGAGTGGACGTTGTCGCTCAGGCCTGCGACGCCGATTCCCTCGCCGCTCTGGTTGACGAGCATCGGCCCGACGTGGTTGTCGTCGACATCAAGATGCCCCCGACATTCAGCGACGAGGGCCTCGTCGCTGCCGCGGCGATCCGTGCGCGCCATCCGGACATCGGGGTGCTGGTTCTCTCCCAGTATCTCGAAACGGCGTATGCGATGCGCCTGATCGAGGAAGTCCCGGAGCGCACTGGCTATCTGTTGAAGGATCGGCTCGCCGACATCGTCATACTCGTAGATGCCCTCCGTCGCATCCGTGACGGCGAAACAGTCATCGATCCGACGATCGTCAGTCGCCTGCTCGGCCGACGCCGGCGCCGCGACCCGCTCGAGGCGTTGTCGGCCCGAGAACGTGGCGTGTTGGCCCTCGTGGCGGAAGGACTCTCGAATCGGGCGATCGCGGCGCGACTGAGCATCGCCGAGCGGACGCTCGAGACCCACGTGTCAAACATCTTCACGAAGTTCGGTCTGAGTGAGGACGCGTCCTCGCATCGGCGCGTACTTGCGGTACTGCGGTTTCTCCGCGCCGACGGCGAGTGACTACAGGCGACGGCTAGACATTGAATCTGACCTCGAAGGGGTTGCCTTGCGAATGGCCTGAGAGCCCGAGGTCTTCCACGCGCCTGTCGCGATCAGTCTGCCACACCGAGGAACACCAACACGAGGCGCTCCAAATCCACCAACTGGACTGACGATACGCGACCAACCCGCCCCACCACGTTGGAGCGCCGCACTGCGCACAGTTTATCGACCATGATAAAGCTCGCGTTGTCGAGTCCCGTTTCGGCGTCGGCGGGTAACGGCGTGCGCAACCGCGGAGCCGCAACATCCGTTGAGGTGAGAGGACAAACGGTCACGGAATCGGTGCCTTCGAACCGGTCGTCCTGCAGAATCTCTGCCGGTCGGGGTTTCGAGGCATAGACGCCGCCGGCGACCATCCAGATCTCGCCGCGGTTCATTCATCCCACGGTGCGGACGCGGCATCAATGAATTCCTGACCGCCT
>JAJAZI010000225.1 GCA_026785785.1 Microbacteriaceae bacterium | reverse complement strand
GACTTCCGCCTCGCGGTGTACTTCGCCGACGTCGAAGGGTTCTCCTACCAGGAGATCGCCGACATCATGAAGACTCCCGTTGGCACCGTGATGAGTCGGCTGCATCGTGGCAGACGGCTCCTTCGGGGACTCCTCTCCGGATACGCGAATGAACGCGGTCTGAGTGTTTCCGAGAAGGGACAAAAGAAATGACCGACTGTGGCTGCGAGAGGGCCAAGGCCGAACTCGAGGAATACCTGCACAACGAGTTGCTAACGGCTGATGCCACCGACATTGCCGAGCACCTCGCCAACTGCGGGGAGTGCGACGGCGAGCGCCGGGTCGGGCTCGTCCTGATCCAGGCGGTGCAGCGGGCCTGCAAGGAGATCGCTCCAGAGGACCTGCGCGACCAGGTACTCGCGCGCATCCGCGAGATGCAGGCGCACTAACCCCCAGAGCACGAGAACGCGGGCGGCCCGAAGACCGCCCGCTTCATTCATGCGTCGCTGACTCCCCGTCAGCTCGTCAGGGCGCGTTCGATGAGGTCGACCTGCTCCCGAGCACTGCGCTTGGCCGATCCCGCCGCGGGCGACGCGGCGGAGGGTCGTGAGGCGACGGTGATCGTCCGTCCGCGCAGTTCCGGCACGAGCTCCATGAAGATGAACGGCCAGGCTCCCTGGTTCTCCGGCTCCTCCTGGGCCCAGACGAGCTTGGCGTTGGGGTACTCGTCGAGCACGGCGTGCAGCTGGCGGAGCGGCAAAGGGTAGTACTGCTCGAGGCGCACAAGCGCGACATCGGTCAGTCCGCGCTTTTCGACCTCGGTGGCGAGGTCGTAGTGGATCTTGCCCGCGTGCAACACGACTCGCGTCACGGCCGCCTTGTCGGCGACGCGCGCGTCATCCAGCACCGGCTCGAACTTGCCCGAGGTGAAGTCCTCGACCGAGCTCGTCGCACCCCGCAGGCGCAGCATCGCCTTCGGGGTGAACACGATGAGAGGGCGCCGTGGCCTCGCGTAGGCCTGGCGGCGCAGCAGGTGGAAATACGACGCTGGCGTCGATGGTCTCGCGACGGTCATGTTGTTCTCGGCGCACAACTGCAGGTAGCGCTCGATGCGGGCGGAGGAGTGGTCCGGCCCCTGCCCCTCGTAGCCGTGCGGCAGCAGCATGACGACGCTCGAACGCTGGCCCCACTTCTGCTCGGCGCTCGAGATGAACTCGTCGATGACGGTCTGCGCACCGTTGCCGAAGTCGCCGAATTGCGCCTCCCACAGCACGAGGGCGTCGGCGCGCTCGACCGAGTAGCCGTATTCGAATCCGAGGGCCGCGTACTCGCTGAGCAGCGAGTCGTAGATCCAGAACCTCGCCTGGTTGCCGCTCAGGTTCGCGAGCGGCAGCCACTCCTGGCCGTTCTCCCGGTCGTGCAGCACCGCGTGGCGCTGCACGAACGTTCCGCGGCGGGTGTCCTGGCCGGCCATGCGCACGGGGGTTCCCTCGAGCAGGAGCGATCCGAGCGACAGCAGCTCTCCGAACGCCCAGTCGATCGAGCCGTTGCGGCTCATGTCGACGCGCTTGCGCAGCAGGGACTGCAGCTTCGGATGCACCGTGAAGTCGGTGGGCGGGTTGTCGAAGGCATCGCCGATCAGGCTGATGACCGAGTCGGACACCCCCGTGGTCGCCGGCTCGCCGGTCGTGTCATCCTGCTGGGAGTCTGGCCGCTCGAGGTCGGAGACCGCGTGCGGGTCCTGGACGATGATGGGAATCGACGCGGTCTGCGCCGCGTGGGTCTCGGCGAAGGCCCGTTCGAGGCGGTCCTGGAAGTCGGCGTGCGCGCCGGCGTACTCCTCCTGGGTGATGTCGCCACGTCCGACGAGCGCGTCGGAGTAGAGGCTCCTGACCGAGCGCTTCGCCTCGATCAGGTTGTACATGAGCGGCTGGGTCATCGAGGGGTCGTCGCCTTCGTTGTGCCCGCGCCGGCGGTAGCAGACCAGGTCGATCACGACATCGCGGTGGAACTCCTGGCGGTACGCGAACGCGAGCTGAGCGACGCGCACAACGGCCTCGGGGTCGTCGCCGTTCACGTGCAGGATCGGAGCCTGGATCGTCTTGGCGACATCCGTCGAGTAGATCGACGTTCGGCCCTCTCCCGGCGGCGTCGTGAAGCCGACCTGGTTGTTGACGACCAGGTGGATCGTGCCGCCCGTGCGATAGCCGCGCAACTGCGACATCTGCAGGATCTCGACGACGATTCCTTGACCCGCCATCGCCGCGTCGCCGTGGATCATGACTGGGAGCACGTTGAAGGTGCCGACGGGCTTGCGGTCCTGCTTGGCGCGCACGATTCCCTCGAGCACGCCGTCGACGGCCTCGAGGTGGGAGGGGTTCGCCGCGAGATACACGGGGATCTGGTCGCCGGTCGCCCCCGTGAACGTTCCCTCGGTTCCGAGGTGGTACTTGACGTCGCCGGAACCCTGCACGGTGCGCGGGTCCTGGGTGCCCTCGAACTCGCGGAAGATCTGGCCGTAGGTCTTGCCGGCGATGTTGGTGAGCACGTTGAGGCGGCCGCGGTGGGCCATGCCGATCGCGACCTCGTCGAGGTGCGATTCGGCGGCGCCCTGCAGGAGCGCGTCGAGGAGCGCGATCGTCGACTCGCCGCCCTCGAGGCTGAAGCGCTTCTGGCCGACGTATTTCGTCTGCAGGAACGTCTCGAAGGCCTCTGCCTCGTTGAGCTTGCCCAACACGCGCATCTGCGCGTCGTGGGTCGGCTTCGAGTACGGCTTCTCGAGGTGATCCTGCATCCACTTGCGCTGCACCGGATCCTGGATGTGCATGTACTCGACGCCGATCGTGCGGCAGTATGAGTCGCGCAGCACGCCGAGGATCTCACGCAGAAGCGCGGCGCGGCGCCCGCCGAACCCGCCGGTGACGAATTCGCGGTCGAGGTCCCAGAAGGTCAGGCCATGGCTCGTGACGTCGAGGTCGGGGTGTGAGCGCTGCTGGTACTCGAGCGGGTCGACGTCGGCCATGAGGTGGCCGCGAACCCGGTAGGAGTTGATCAGCTCCTGCACGCGGGCGGTCTTGTTGACGGCGTCGGCGAGGTCGACGTGGATGTCGGCGGCCCAGTG
>JAJAZI010000224.1 GCA_026785785.1 Microbacteriaceae bacterium | reverse complement strand
GGAACGCGGCCCACGTGCTTGCCATCAACGAAGTACGCCTTGAGCAGGTGCTCCTTCATGTCGAGCTGGCGGCCCTTCGCCTTCGCAAAGTGCAGCAGCTCGTGCGCCTTGACCGTGTTGGTCTGGTGCACGGAGTCGTAGTCGTAGTGCAGGTCGACGCTTTCCGCGATCTCGGTGACCCGCGCGAGCATCTGCTCGACCTGCGTTACAGGCAGTCCCTTGCGCTCGCAGAGGTACTCGATCGGCGTGCCCTCGTATTCCACCGGGGTGTCGGGAGCGAGTTCGAACGAGTGATACTCGACCTCGACAGCACCGCCATACTGGGCGACTCCGGCCTCGAACTTGCGCTTGCCGATGTAGCACCAGGGGCACTGCACGTCGGACCAGATGTCTACCTTGATTGCGTCATTCACCCAATTGGCAACCGCCGCAGCGCCACGCAATATTCCCGTCGCTTCGTCGGAAACTCAGGAACCCGGCTGCGACGAGCGCGTAATCGCCCCGCGTGTTGGTGGCTGTGCCGCCGCGGTTCCTGAATTTCCCGCGGGGAGCGACCGCGCGCAGCAGCACGGGGAATCAACGGGTCGCGCCACCGGACCGGCCCTGACCGACGGCCGCCACCGGGCGGGCGGCGGAGGGCGGCCGGTGGCCGCTCCCGCGCCGGGCCAATTACGTGCCGGGCCGCTCCCCCGCCGGACTGACTACGCGCCGATCAGCTGCTCGGCGAGGTAACCGCGCACGCGATCGAGCGACACGCGCTCCTGCGCCATGCTGTCGCGCTCGCGCACGGTCACGGCATTGTCGTCGAGCGTGTCGAAGTCGACGGTGACGCAGAACGGCGTGCCGATCTCGTCTTGGCGGCGGTAACGCCGCCCGATGGCCCCGGCGTCGTCGAACTCGATGTTCCAGATCTTGCGGAGGTCGGCGGCGAGCTCCCGCGCGACCGGCGACAGGCGCTCGTTGCGCGACAGCGGGAGCACGGCGACCTTGATCGGCGCGAGCCTCCGGTCGAGCCGCAGTACGGTGCGCTTGTCGACGCCGCCCTTGGTGTTCGGCGCCTCGTCCTCGGAATACGCGTCGACGAGGAACGCCATCAGCGAGCGGGTGAGTCCCGCCGCCGGCTCGATGACGTACGGGAACCAGCGCTCGTTCTTGGTCTGGTCGAAGTAGGACAGGTCGGTTCCGGATGCCTCGGAGTGCGTCTTCAGGTCGAAGTCGGTGCGATTCGCGATGCCCTCGAGCTCACCCCACTGGCTGCCCTGGAAGCCAAAGCGGTACTCGATGTCGACCGTGCGGGTCGAGTAGTGCGAGAGCTTCTCGGCGGGGTGCTCGAACAGGCGCAGGTTCTCAGGGTCGATGCCGAGGTCGGTGTACCAGGCGAGGCGATGGTCGATCCAGTACTGGTGCCAATCGGCATCCGTCCCCGGCTCGACGAAGAATTCCATCTCCATCTGCTCGAACTCGCGAGTGCGGAAGATGAAGTTTCCGGGCGTGATCTCATTGCGGAAGCTCTTGCCGATCTGGCCGATGCCGAACGGCGGCTTCTGGCGCGACGCGCCGAGCACGTTGGCGAAGTTGACGAAGATGCCCTGGGCGGTCTCCGGGCGCAGGTAGTGCATCCCCTGCTCGTTGTCGACGGGGCCGAGGAAGGTCTTGAGCAGGCCGGAGAAGTTCTGCGGCTCGGTCCAGGAGCCGGGCTGGCCCGTCTCGGGATCGCGGATGTCGGCGAGCCCGTTGGCCGGCGGATGCCCGTGCTTCTCCTCGTACTGCTCGATCAGGTGGTCGGCGCGGTAGCGCTTGTGGGTGTGCAGCGACTCGACGAGCGGATCGCTGAAGACCTTGACGTGACCGGATGCCTCCCACACCTGCTTGGGAAGGATCACGGAGGAATCGAGACCGACGACATCCTCCCGGCCCTGCACCATGTACTGCCACCACTGGCGCTTGATGTTCTCCTTGAGGGCGACGCCGAGCGGCCCGTAATCCCAGGCCGAGCGGGATCCGCCGTAGATCTCCCCCGCCTGGAAGACGAAGCCTCGGCGCTTGGCGAGGTTGATGACCGGATCGAGACGGGAGGCGTTGGCCACGGGGAACTCCAAGAGAAAGCCGCGCTGGATGCGCGGTCGGATGCGAAAGTCCCAGCCTAGCGAAGGGGCGCGGTCACGCCCGCCGTTGGGTAGCGCGTGCCTGCGGTAGCGCCGCGTTCGCGTGGTCCCGCGCGCCCGGTGCACGGCAGGGACTCAGCCTCAGCCAGCGCACCAGCATCCGCCGCCCGCGCCGCACACCGTCGGAAATTCAGGAAGTGCGCTGAGAACTTCGCCACCACGGCGAACAATTCGGATTAGGAGACCGGGTTTCCTGAATTTGCGACGCGATCGAGCGACTCGACGAGGAAGGTATGGGCTGAAACGACGAGGAAGGTATGGGCACAGAGACGAACAGGCGAGAGACGCGGACGGCGCAACGCCGCGCAGGAATTTCAGCCGCGCAGCGTCCGAACGACCGCCGCGACGTCGTCGTCGTCGTTCCAGAGATGGAACGAGGCGCGAAGGCGTCCGGCCCGACCGGATGCGCGGATGCCCGCGGCGACGAGTTTCTCCAGGTCCGCGCGCTCCGGATCCGCCCACGTCACGATCGCCTGATGCTGCTGTGGGATTCCGAGCGCGTCGCACAGGCTGTCGCCCAACCTGCTCGCGTGCGACCACACCTCGTTCATGTCGAGGTCCGCGAACATCCGGACGGCCGGCTCTGCACCGACCCAGGCCTGCCAGGCCGGCGACACGTCGAACTGGCGCGCCGTCGTTGCGAGTCGCATCGCCGGGCCGTAGCAGGACTGCCACACGTCGTCCCCGGCGTACCAGCCCGCCTGCACCGGCGTGAGCAGCTTCTGGAACCTCGTCGAGAGCGTCAGGAACGCGACCCCGCGCGGCGAGCACAGCCACTTGTAGGCATGGCACACCGTCGCGTCGAAGAGCGAGGCATCCACGGGGCGCACCCCCGCAGACTGGGTCGTGTCGCACAGCGTGTACGCGGCCTGGTGTGAGGCGGCATCGATGATGGCCGGCACATCGGCCACGACGCCCGTCGCCGACTGGATATGCGAGAAGACGACGAGCCAGGTGTCGTCCTCGATCGAATCCGCGAGACGCTCGATGGGCACGTGACGCACCCGAATCCGATGCCGCTCCAGGAATGGGAACACGAGCGAGCTGAAGTCGCCCTCGACGCAGAGCACCTCGGCTCCGGATGGCACGCTGGCGGCGATGACGCTGGTGAGCGCCGATGTCTGCGACCCCGTCGCAACCCGGTCGACGCCGACGCCGACGAGCCGCGCGTAGTCGGCGCGGGTGCGCGCGATGATCGGGTCGTAGTCCTGCGGGTCGCGGTGGGCGCTTGCCCATAAGTCAAGGTCGCGCTGGAGGGCGGCGACAGTCTCCTTCGTGGGGATCCCGTTCGAGGCGGCGGCGAGGTATCCGTGCGCCTCGCCGAAACTCTCCCGCGCGCGTTCGAACCCGGCGGATGCTGTCCGGCTGGTGGCCTCGCTGGTCTCAGTCATGGTTCCATCTTGTACCTACCGTGCCGACCACGTCAGGGTGCTGCCGCGCCGCTTTCATGCGAGTTCCCGTGCGAAGTTGATAGATTCGTGCGGATGCCCGGGTGGGGCGATCGGATGTGCTGGTTCGGCCTGCGGTTGCGCGTGACTCGTGTGCGGGTGGCGGCGCCAACCCGCGGACACCTCGGTCCGACACGCGACCGCTCGATTCAGCCGCGCGCGGCCCACTCGTGCACCTCGGCGATGAGCCGCACGACCTTGAGCGAGTCGCGCGGGTCGACCGGAAGAGGCGCTCCATCGCGAATACAGGCGGCGACTCCCGTGTAGAAAGCGGGATAGTCCCCGCGTTCGCTCGGCACCGGCTCGAACGGGGCATCCGATCCGTCGACGCCGAGCATGCCCCAGGAAGAGGAGTCCTCGACACCGTAGCCCTCGTCGGTCGGCAGGGCTCCGGCCTTGAGGTCGGCCTCCTGCCGATCGAGGCCGTGCACTACGTACGCGGCGTCGGATCCGAGCATCCGGAACCTGGGCCCGCTCTGCGCAGCGACCCTGGACAGGTTGAGGTGCGAGCGCACCCCGCTCTCGTGCCGCAGCGACACGAACGCCTCGTCATCGCTCACCCCGCCCGGGCGGATCGCGTCGGTCTCGGCGTGGATGAGCACGGCCGGTCCGAACAGCTGGAGCGCTTGGTCGATGAGATGGCTGCCGAGGTCGAAGGTGATGCCGGCACCCTGGGCGATCGTCGTGGTGTCCTGCCAGCGGTCGCGCACGGCGGGCGAGAACCGTTCGAAAGTCGACTCGAAGCGATGTACCCGCCCGAGACGCCCGGAGGCGAGGAGCTTCTTCAGGGTGAGGAAGTCGCTGTCCCAGCGCCGGTTCTGGAAGACGATGAGCGGGTGGCCGACCCTCTCGGCGGCCTTGATGAGGGTCTCGGCCTCGGCGACGGATGCCGCGAACGGCTTGTCGACGACGACCGCGAGGCCGGCCTCAAGGGCCGCCAGGCCCTGCTCGAGGTGCACGTGGGCGGGCGAGGCGAGCACGACGAGGTCGAGCTCGTCGGCCCGGGCGAGCAGGTCCTCGGGTGTTGCGACGATGGTGGCATTCGGATGCCGTGTGTGCGCGTCCGCCTGGCGTCCGGCATCGCCCGTCGCGATCAGATCGAGCGAGAACGCGGGGTTCGTGGCGAGAAAGGGAGCATGGAAGACCCGGCCGGACAGGCCGAATCCGATGATTCCGGTGCGGGTGGGGGCGAGGATGGCCGGCATGAGGCCACCCTAGTCATTCGGTGTTCGGAACAACCGACTGGCCTCCCGCGTCTTTTGCACCACGGGAAACCAGGGCAACTGCTGTGCCGCTGCCGATCGAAGCGCTCGACGCTCTCCCCTGTCAATCGGCTCAGGTCGGAAATTCAGGAAACCCGTCCGCTCAGCGGCCGCAGGAGCACGCCCCGCGGCAATACCGGGTGAATCTCCTGAGTTTCCGACACCGGGCGCTAACTCAGCGGCGGGGTTTCCCCGGGAAACGGGGGATGGTCCCTCAGACCCTGACAGTCGCGTGATTCGTCAGCGGGTGCGGGACGAATCCGCGGCCGATCGCCGCGACTGTCGGAATCTCAGGAAACTCGTGCGCTCGGTGGCCGCGCGAGCGCCCACGGCGGCAGTACCCGCACTATCTCCTGAGTTTCCGACGCGAAGCGCGGGGAGGCCGACTGGTCAGGGCGCCGGAGCGTCCACGGCCCCGCCGAAGCGGCGGCTGCGCGAGGCGTAGAGCTCGATCGCGCACCACAGGTCGGCGCGGGTGAAGTCCGGCCAGAGGGTGTCGAGGAAGACCATCTCGGCGTAGGCGCTCTGCCAGAGCATGAAGTTGCTCGTGCGCTGCTCGCCCGAGCTGCGCACGAACAGATCGACATCGGGCAACTCCGGCGCGTACAGGTGCCGCTGGATCGACTTCTCGGTGATCCCGGACGGCTTGAGCCGCCCGGCGGCGACCTCCTCGGCGAGGGTGCGCACAGCATCCGCGATCTCGGTGCGGCCGCCGTAGTTCACGCACATCGTGAGGGTCAGAGTCGAATTACCCGCCGTGAGGTGCTCGGCGAACTGCAGCTCGTTGATGACGGATGCCCACAGTCTGGGCCGCCGCCCCGCCCAACGCACCCGAACGCCCCAGTCGTTGAGCTGGTCGCGGCGGCGGTGCAGCACCGAGCGATTAAAGCCCATCAGAAAGCGCACCTCGTCGGGCGACCGCTTCCAGTTCTCCGTCGAGAACGCGTAGACGGAAAGATGCTTCACCCCGATCTGGATCGCTCCCGCGACGACGTCGAGGAGCGCCGCCTCCCCGGCCTTGTGCCCCTCGACCCGAGTGAGCCCTTTGCCGTTGGCCCACCGGCCGTTGCCGTCCATGACGATCGCAACGTGCTCCGGCACCGCGCCCGTCGGAAGTGCTGGCGGGTACAGGCCCGTCCAGTCGAGTGGCTTGAACGGCACGGCGTCGGGGTGGGTCATGGCAGTCATCCGGATGCCTCCTCGGCAGATGCGCCCCCGGGGCGTCCCCGCGGCGGGGATGCCTCCTCGGCAGATGCGCCCCCGGGTCGTCCCCGCGGCGGGGATGCCTCCTCGGCAGTTGCGCCTCCGGGTCGTCCCCGCGGCGAGGATGCCTCCTCGGCAGTTGCGCCCCCGGGGCGTCCCCGCGGCGAGGATGCCTCCTCGGCGT
>JAJAZI010000223.1 GCA_026785785.1 Microbacteriaceae bacterium | reverse complement strand
GTGTTGGTGTTGGTGTTGGTGTTGGTGTTGGTGTTGGTGCCTTTGGCGTAGTTCCCGCGTTCACCGCAACCTGCCCACCACCTCCGCGAGCCGCCCACTTGCGCTGCCTCCAGACACCCCGAAGCGACACGACCGGGCAACTCGTAGGCACCGCAACCCACCACAACCGCGAGCCGCCCACTTGCGTTGCCGCCAGACACCCCGAGGCGACACAACCGGGCAAGTCGCGGGCAGCGCGGCCCACCACATCCGCGAGTCGCCCACACCAGTTGCCTCCAGACACCCCGAAGCGACACAACCGGGCAACTCGTGGGGCGTGTGTCCCGTGCCACCGCTCGGATAGCCTGTTCCCTATGTCGCAAACCGCCCCCGTCGCGCTCGCGCGGACCGAGTTGACAGCTTGGCGCAATTCGCTGTTCGTGCTCTTCGCGCTCTGCGGGATCGGGCTCGCGAGCTGGGCGGCGCGCATTCCCGCGGTGAGCGCATCGCTCGGCCTCACCACGGGCGACGTCGGAGTACTCCTCTTCGGCATCGCCGCGGGCTCGATCGGCGGGCTTCTCGTCTCGAGCCATCTCATCGCCGCCTTCGGCACTCGCACCATCATCACCTGGGCACTCATCATCGGCCCGCTCGGCCTCACTCTCGCCGCGGTCGGAGCGACTGTGCTGGTCAGCTTCCCCGTCGCGATCGCCGGCCTCGCGGTCTTCGGCGCCGCGCTCGGCGCCTGCGACGTCTCGATCAACGTTTCCGGTGCCGCGAACGAGCGGGCGATCGGCCGCAACATCATGCCGATCTACCACGCCTTCTTCAGCATCGGCACGATCGCCGGCGCCCTGATCGCAGCACTCGCCGAGCGGCTCGGGGTGCCACTCGAGGTGCACATCGGCGGGATCGCCGTCGTGTCGATCATCGCCATGGTGGCGAGCGTGCGCTTCCTGCGGCCCGAGCCGGTCTCCGAGGCCGAAGCGGGAACGGATGCCGCGAGCGCGCCCGGCGACGACTGGCGCGGCCGGCTCAGCATCTGGCGTAATCCGCGCACGATCTTCATCGGCCTCATCGTGCTCGGCATGGCATTCACCGAGGGCTCGGCAAACGACTGGCTCGCCTACGCGATGGTCGAGGGACACGGCACCGACAAGCCGACCGGCGCCCTCGTCTTCGGCGTCTTCGTCACGGCCATGACCGTCGGACGCCTCGGCGGCGTGAAGCTGCTCGACCGCTTCGGCCGCGTGCCGGTGCTCCGCGTCTCGGCCGTGCTCGCCGCGATCGGCCTGCTCATGCTCATCTTCGTGCCCGTCGTCTGGATCGCCGTCATCGGCGTCGTGCTCTGGGGCCTCGGCGCCTCGCTCGGTTTCCCGGTCGGCATGTCGGCGGCGGCGGACGACCCGCGAACGGCCGCCGCGAGCGTGAGCGCGGTTGCGACGATCGGCTACGTCGCGTTCCTCGTCGGCCCGCCCGTGATCGGATTCCTGGGTGAGCAGGTCGGCATCCTGAACGGCCTTCTGCTCGTGCTCGTGCTCGTCGGCCTCGCCGGGCTGTTCTCGCAGAAGGCCCGCGAACTGACCCCATTGGCGAAGTGAGCCGCTCGGGCTGGATAGGGTTCTAGGCGTGCGTCTTGTCATTGCCCGTTGCTCCGTCGACTACGCGGGACGTCTCAGCGCGCACCTGCCGCTCGCGACCCGCCTCCTCCTGCTCAAGGCCGACGGGAGCGTGCTCGTGCACAGCGACTCGCTCAGCTACAAGCCGCTCAACTGGATGAGCCCGCCGTGCAGCATCAGCTTTCCCGAGGTCGCTGACGAGGCGCGGGAGGTCGGCGTCACGGAGACCTGGAAGGTCACGCAGGCGAAGACATCCGACCTGCTCGTGATCTCGATCCACGAGATCATCCACGACTCGGCCCACGAGCTTGGCATCGACCCCGGCTTGCAGAAGGACGGCGTCGAGGCCCACCTGCAGAAGCTGCTCGCCGAGCAGATCGACCTGCTCGGGGACGGCTACCGGCTCGTTCGGCGCGAGTACATGACCGCGATCGGGCCCGTCGACATTCTCGCGACCGACCATGCCGGAGCATCCATCGCGATCGAGATCAAGCGCCGCGGCGACATCGACGGCGTCGAGCAGCTCACCCGGTACCTCGAGCTGATGAACCGCGACCCGCGCCTGGCCCCGGTGGCCGGCGTCTTCGCCGCCCAGGAGATCAAGCCGCAGGCGCGCACGCTCGCGCTGGACCGCGGCATCCGCTGCGTCACGCTCGACTACGACTCGATGCGCGGGCTGGACGACAGCGACTCCCGGCTCTTCTAGACGCATTCGCTTTCATCATTCAGGACTGGTGGGCGGGCACACTCGCTCGCAATACTGACATGCGGCGCAAAATTTCTATAATCACCGCATAAGCGGAAGTTTGTGGTGGGTGGGCGACGAGCCGTCTACTTCGGCCGCCCTCCACTCCTGAATGATGAAAGGATGCGCGCCGCTTAGGCTGTCACGGTGAAGCCCGACTGGACCTGCATCCTCATCGACCTCGACGGCACGATCACCGATTCCGCGCCTGGAATCACGTCGAGTCTCGCGTGGATGTTCGAGAAGCTCGGCCGCCCCATCCCGACGCCGGCCGAACTGCTCCGCTATGTCGGCCCGCCCCTGCTCACCTCG
Organism: Microbacteriaceae bacterium; assembly: GCA_026785785.1. Lineage (GTDB taxonomy): Bacteria > Actinomycetota > Actinomycetes > Actinomycetales > Microbacteriaceae > Marisediminicola. Next base: position 802 of record JAJAZI010000223.1, on the reverse strand, counting down.
TTCCGCGACTTCGCCGGCTTCAGCCCCGCGCAGTCCGCGCACGCGCTCGAGGTGTACCGCAGCCACTACCTCGTGCAGGGCCTCTATGACAGCTCGGTCTACCATGGCATCCCCGAGGTACTCTCGGCGATCGGCGCAAGTGACATCCCGCTCTCCCTCGCGACCTCGAAGCCCGAGACGCCGGCGAACCTGATCCTCAACCACTTCGAACTCGCTCGGCACTTCGACATCATCGCCGGGGCATCCGACGACGAGGTGCGGAGCTCCAAAGCGGATGTCGTCGCGGTCGCTCTCGAGCGCCTCGCGGCGGCAGGGGCCGACGTCTCGAACCCGATCATGGTCGGGGACCGCGAGCACGACATCGAGGGAGCCGCGGCGCACGGCATTCCAACGATCTTCGTCATGTGGGGCTACGGCTCGGTCGCCGAGCAGGTGGGATCGTACTCCAGCGCGAAGCATCCGGCGGAGCTGCCGGGCCTGCTGCTCGGCGGGGTCGACCTGCGGGACCTGACCGCCTGAGGTCCAGCTTGACCCGCCATGGCGCGGGGTTCCAAGTGCGGCGGGACCGCCCATGCGCGAGGCCTCCCAGATTGGCTCAGCCGCCCTGCCCAGGTGCGTCCTCCGACCGCACCCTCACCGTGCGAATTTTGCTGACAGTACGCGAATGGGTCGTTCCGCACGCGCCAACCCAGCCGAAACACGTACTCTCGGCGCTCACGCGGCAGCCCCTCGCCCACCCGGGCGCAGGCGCACCGCCACCCCGCCGGGCCAGGGCTGCGGGCCCAACACGGCGTCCCGGCGC
>JAJAZI010000222.1 GCA_026785785.1 Microbacteriaceae bacterium | reverse complement strand
CGAGCGGGCCGAATACGCCGGCGCCCTCTGGGTGCTCGGTCTGCGCTGGTTCGACCTGCACGGCGGCCGCATCCTCGCCGTACGCACGCACGGCGACGACAGCCTCGTGCTGGTCGACCCTGCCACGGGCACGTTCGAGCGGCTCGACACCGGGCTCACGACAATCTCACTCGGCGCCCGCAACGGCGATCGCCTGCTGCTCACGGGCGGCAGCTCCGTGCTGCCCACCGGGCTCCGCATCCTCGACCTCCGCACCGGCGCGCTCGAGGACGTCCGGCTCGGGGTCGACGCCCTGCCGGATGCCGCCTACCTGCCGCTCGCCGAGAGCCGTACCTTCGCCGCCGCCCGCGACGTGCACGCGTTCGTCTACCCGCCGCGCAACCCCGACTTCGAGGCGCCGGAGGGGGAGCTGCCGCCCTACATCGCCTTCGTGCACGGCGGCCCGACTTCGCGGGTTTCCGCGGCGGTCTCGTTGACGGTTGCCTACTTCACGAGTCGCGGCATTGGCGTCGTCGACGTCAACTACGGCGGGTCTACCGGCTACGGGCGCGAGTACCGCGAGCGGCTTCGCGGCCAGTGGGGCGTCGTCGACGTCGAGGACACGATAGCGGCGGTGCTCGGACTCGCGGATGAGGGACTCGCCGACCGCGCCAGGCTCGCGATCCGCGGCGGCTCGGCCGGCGGCTGGACCGTGCTCGCCGCGCTCACCGGGTCGGAGGTCTTCGCGGCGGGCGCCTCGTACTACGGCGTCGCGGAGCTGTCCCAGTTCGCGCTCGACACCCACGACTTCGAGTCGCGCTACCTCGACGGGCTCATCGGCGCGCTGCCGGCCGCAGCCGACCTGTACGAGTCGCGCGCGCCGCTCAACAATGTGCACCGGCTCTCCACCCCGGTGCTGCTGCTGCAGGGACTCGACGACCCGATCGTGCCGCCGTCGCAGGCGGAGCTGTTCCGGGACGCCCTCGTGGCGAAGGGCATCCCGCACGCCTACCTCGCCTTCGAGGGGGAGTCGCACGGCTTCCGCCGCGCCTCGACGATCGTCAGCGCAACCGAGGCCGAGCTCTCGTTCTACGGCCAGGTGATGCGGTTCGAGCCGGTCGACGTGCCGACTCTGCCCCTCGACTGATCGCTGTCATCATTCAGGAGTGGTGGTGGGGTGGCTGATGCCAGCAATCATTCAGGACTGGCAGGCCGGCCGGCCGGGGCGCTTTCATCATTCAGGAGTGGTGGCGGGGTGGCCACCAGATACGGCGAGCGGATGCTGCGGATGGCGCACCAGACCGCCTCCGTCGCACGATTCCAGCGCCCAACGCAGCTATGATGCGCGCAACGTCGGGATGCCGCCGCTGGGCTCCTGAATAGTGAAAGGAGCTAGACGGCCAGCAGGCAAATAGTGAAAGGAGCTAGACGGCGAGCGGGCAAACAATGACAGGTGCTAGACGGCTGGCAGGCGAACAATGACACCAGTTACTCCTGAATAATGAAAGGGAAGGGCAGGGCTAGTCGGCGACGGGCGCCAGCACGAATACGGGGATCTCCCGGTCGGTGCCGGCCTGATAGTCCGCGTAGTCGGGGTAGGCCGCGACGGCTCGATCCCACCAGAGGGCCTTCTCCTCGCCGGAGACCTCCTTGGCGAGGTAGTCCCGCTTCACCGGGCCGTCCTGCAGCTCGACGTGCGGGTGGGCGACGATGTTGAAGTACCAGACCGGATGCTTCGGAGCCCCGCCGAGCGACGCGACGACCGCGTACTGCCCGTCGTGCTCGACCCGCATCAGCGCGGTCTTGCGCAGCTTGCCTGATTTTGCGCCGACAGTGGTGAGGATGATCACGGGCATGCCGCGCATCGTCGTGCCCTCGGTGCCGCCCGAGCGCTCGTAGAGCTCGGCCTGGTTGCGGGCCCATTCGGACGTACTCGGTTCGTAGACTCCGGAAAGTGGCATGTCACCCTCAACGTGTCGGACACTCCGGATTATTTCCGCGGCCTCAGAGTGCCGCGCGCTCTTTACAGGCCGAACTCGCGGTCGAGCCTGTCGGACCGCGCCCGGAACGACAGGTATCCGGCATCCAGCGGCCCGAGCAGACGCCGCAACTCCTGCACGGCCTCCTCATCGGTGCTGCCCATGTCGGTCGCGCACCACCGCTTGATCAGCTCGGCACTCCCACTCGCGCGAACTGCGGCGCCCATGGCGCTGTTGAGCTCCACGCGCAGGGACTCGATGGCGAACGCGGCAGATCGGCTGAGCAGCGGGGCTGCATACGCATCGAGTGCCTCCGTGAGGTTCCCGTTCCGCAGTGCCCAGAGCACCCGGCCGACATCCGAGGTGCCCTGCGCGGCGTCCGTCAGTCGGTAGGGGGTCGATTCCACAAGGCCCGCCGCAGCCGTGCGAATGCGGTGCATTTCGATCCGGATGCTCGAGGCGGCCCCGGTTTCGCCGTGCACCTCATAGGCCAGTTCCTCGGCGCTCCAGCCGCGATTGCGCGAGTCCAGCAGCGCCAGGATCTCCGCCCGCCGGAGCGTCAGAGGCACCCGGCGGCCTCCCGCGAACACCACCGCCGGATGGTCGCCCAGCAGTTCGAGCGAGATCCCGGTGCGGGGTCTGCCGGCCGGGTGCTGTTTCAGTAGTTCCTCGGCCAGCCGCACGCCGCACTGGACCATGCGCATGCTGTCGACGGTCACGGTGTCGAGCGGCCCGGACACGTTCAGGATCCCCACGACGTGCCCGGTGTGCGGGTCGCGGATGGGCGAGGCCGTGCAGGCCCAGTCATGGTGCGTTCGCACCAGGTGCTCGGCGGAGAAGAGCTGGGCGGCCCGCCCGCTCACCACGACCTCGCTGATCGCATTGGTACCGATCCCCGCCTCGGACCAGTCGGCGCCCTCCACGAACTCCAGCCTCTCGGCCTGGCGCAGAACGGCTGGGCTGCCCACCCGCCACAAGACCTCGCCCTCGGCGCCTGCGAGCACGAGCAGGTGCCGTCCTGAACCACCCTCGTCCGCGAGCAGCTCGCTGAGGGCCGGCACAACAGTCGCCAGGGGATGCCCGCTGCGCAGTCTGACGACATCGGAAACCTCATGCAGGTGCTGCGGCACGTGGTCATCCGGGTTGACCCCGGCCGCCAGAGCGCGCTGTCAGGACGCCCACAGCGCAGGGGCGACGTTCGACTGGGCCGCGCCCGATAAGGCGAGATCGTGGGCCTGCCGCAGCAGCGCCGCATACTCACCGGGTGAGGAGAACCGCAGGCCAGGCTGCGGGTGCGGGGCGGGCAATCCAACGGAGCCCTGCTGTCCGTGCGGCATGTGCGCGCTCCCTGGGTGACCCGACCGACGTCGGCCGCAGTGGGTGTAACGCCCTTGTAACCCCCGCGGGTTTCTACTTGAGCGTGAGATCACGCCCGGAACAGTATGGGAAAACTCTATCCGCCGGCCGGGCAGACCTCAATCAGCGCACACAAAGGAGTGAAATTGCCTGAATCCCCCAACGACATCGTCGACCGCTGGCTGGGCCAGCTGGATGACTCCCTGCAGAACCGGGACATCGACGCCGCCCTCGAGCTGTTCGAGGAGGAATCGTACTGGCGGGACTTCGTGTCGTTCACCTGGAACCTCAAGACCTCCGAGGGCAAGGCTGAGATCCGACGGATGCTCGAGGCCCAGCTGGACCACGTGCAACCGAGCGGCTGGGTGCGCGCCGAGGACGCCACCGGTGATGCCGCGGCCACCGAGGCATGGGTCAACTTCGAGACCGGGCAGGCTCGCGGCTACGCGCACCTCCGGCTGCGGAACGGCAGATGCTGGACCCTGCTCACCACCATGCAGGAGCTCAAGGGCTTCGAGGAGAAGAAGGGTGCCAACCGTGAGCAGGGGGTGGCGCACAAGATCGAGAAGGGCCGGCTGTCCTGGCTGGAGAAGAAGACCGCGCGGGAGGACGCGCTGGGCTACGACGAGCAGCCGTACTG
>JAJAZI010000221.1 GCA_026785785.1 Microbacteriaceae bacterium | reverse complement strand
GCGACTGATGCCATCTGGGCGGGCACGCCGCCGCCGGCGCGGTCGACGAACTGGTGCAGCACCGCGATCGGGAACAGGATGGTCTTGGGGTGGGTGACTCCCATGGCGAAGCCCTCGCGCAGCAGGCGCAGCTTGCTCCGCACCACGATGCGACGCGCGTCGGCATCCGCCGCCGGGTTGCGGTGACGGATCGCCTGCACCCCAAGGTAGAGGCCGCCGGCGAACTTCAGCACAGTGAACAGGACCACCGACTGCTGCACGACCAGCCCGACGCCGAACGGGACGGCGAGGCCGGCGACGAGCGAGCCGAGCGCGGTGTCGACGACGCTCGGCAGGGCGCCGATCCGGTTCAGGGACAGCGCTCGCCCGATCAGGGACAGCGTCCGCCCGATCACGAACAGCACGCTTGGGCCGGAGACCAGGATCAGCGGGATCGAGACGAGGGTGAAGGCGAGCATCGCCTCGGGAGACGCCATGGCTCAGGGTTCCAATTCGGTGGGCCGTCGGGGTGCGGTCTCGGATGCTGCGGCAGGGGCGACCGTCACTGGTGAACCGAGTGCACGTAGCGCAGGACATTTCGAGACACGCCCGGTCTTGCGGCCATACTCAGCCCGCGTGTCGCCAAATCTCCTGGGTTACGTACGCACTATCGAGTCACGGCCCGGGCCATCAGCGCCTCTCGCGCGGTACGAACCGGGGCACGTAGCGCAACAGGATCCCGGCCCCGACGAGGCCGAGCACGCCCATGACGCTGCTCGCGACGGCGAGCGAGAACGCGGCCGTCGCCGCCGCGATAACCAGGGGCGCCCCAGCCCCGCCGATGTCACCGGTGAACCGCCAGGCCCCGAGGAACGGGGCCGGGTTCCGCTTGTCGGCGAGGTCGGCGCCGAGTGTCATCAGGAGTCCGCTGCCGATGCCGTTGGCGAGCGACAGGAACACCGCGACCGCGACGAACCAGGCGATCTCTCCTGGGAGATCCAGGCTGAAGGCGAGCACGAGGTGCCCGAGCCCGAGCCCGAGCATCGAGGGCACCGCGACCCAGAGGCGGCCGAACCGGTCCATCACGTGCCCGCTCACGTAGAAGAGGGCGAAGTCGATGCCTCCCGCGATGCCGATGATGATGGCCGTGCTCGTGTCGCCGATGCCGATGCTCACCGCCCACAGCGGCAGGATCACCGCCCGGCTTGCGCGGAGCGCGCCGATGAGCGCCGCGCCGGTGCCGAGGCGCGCGAGAACCCGGCGGTGGCCCCAGATGGTGCGGAACAGCCCGCGCACCTCCTCGGCCACGAAGGCCTCTCCGGGCGTGGGGGCGCCGCGGGTCGCCCGCCCGGCGCCGAAGGTCGCCCGCCCCGCGCCGAAGGTCGCGGAGGGATCCCGCAGCAGGAGCAGCACGGCGGCGGCCCCGACGCATCCGACGATGTGGATGAGGAACACTGCGGAGGTCGACCCGGTGAGCGCGATCACCCCGGCGGCGATGAACGGCCCGATGAAGAAGCCGAGCCGGAAGGTGCCTCCGAGCGTCGAGAGGGCGCGGGCGCGGTATGGCTGCGGCACGAAGCTCGTCATGAAGGCGTGCCGGGCGAGGGCGAAGACGGCGGTCGCGATTCCGACGAGCAGGATGCCGACCCCCAGCACGAGCGGGCTCGGTGCGAGGGTCGAGACGGCCAGGCCGAGGATCGCGACGACGGCCGCGCCGATCATGGCGGGACGCTCGCCGATGCGGGAGATGAGCCAGCCGCTCGGGATGTCGCCGATGAGTTCGCCGACCATGATCATCGCCGCGATGAGCCCGGCGATCGCGAGAGTCGCCCCGAGGTCGTCGGCGACGATCGGGATGATCGGGATGATCGCGCCCTCGCCGATCGCGAACAGCAGCGTGGGCACGAAGACGGGGAGTGCCATCTTGCGCCAGTCGAATGCAGGCGCGGCATTGGTCATGACCTGCTCGATGCTACCCGCTCGGGGTTGCCCGGCCGTGGCACGGGTAAGCTGAGGCCGACATGAGCGAGCTTGATATATCCGACCAGATTGCTGCCCTTCGATCGACCTTTGCGGACATCCGCTCCGTCGTCGACGTCGAACAGCTCGAGTCCGAGATCAGAGAGCTGAGCGAGCAGGCCGGCGAACCGAACCTGTGGGACGACCCCGCCGCCGCCCAGAAGATCACCAGCGCCCTCAGCCACCGGCAGTCCGACCTCGCCAGGATCACGAGCATCGAGTCGAGGCTCGACGACCTCGAGGTGCTCGTCGAGATGGCCAACGAGGCCGACGACGCCGACTCGGCGGCCGAGGCGCAGCAAGAACTCGCGAGCATCCAGAAGGTGCTCGGCGACCTCGAGGTGCAGACGCTGCTCAACGGCGAATGGGATGCCAGGGCCGCCGTCATCACGATCCGCGCGGGCGCCGGCGGCGTCGACGCGGCCGACTTCGCCGAGATGCTTCAGCGCATGTACCTGCGCTGGGCGGAGCAGCACAACTACCCCGTGACGGTGCTCGACACGAGCTACGCCGAAGAGGCGGGCATCAAGTCGACGACGATCGAGGTGGATGCGCCCTACGCGTTCGGCACCCTGAGCGTCGAGGCGGGAACGCACCGCCTCGTGCGGATGAGCCCGTTCAACTCGGCGGGCAAGCGCCAGACGAGCTTCGCCGCCGTCGAGGTCGTGCCGCTGATCGAGCAGATGGAGTCGATCGAGATCCCGGAGGGCGACATGCGGGTGGATGTCTTCCGCTCGAGCGGTCCTGGCGGGCAGTCGGTCAACACGACCGACTCGGCCGTGCGCATCACCCACCTCCCGACGGGGATCGTCGTGAGCTGCCAGAACGAGAAGAGCCAGATCCAGAACCGCGCTGCCGCGTTGCGGGTGCTGCAGTCGAGGCTCCTCGTGCTTCAGCGTGAGGAGGAGGCGGCCCAAAAGAAGGAGCTCGCAGGCAACATCACCGCGAGCTGGGGTGACCAGATGCGTTCCTACGTGCTCGCGCCCTACCAAATGGTCAAGGACCTGCGCACCAACTACGAGGTCAACAACCCCACCAACGTGTTCGACGGCGACCTCGACGGCTTCATCTCGGCCGGCATCCGCTGGCGCAAGCGCGACCAGGACTAGCCGGACTGGGGGGCGGATGCCGCCTTGCCGCGCTTGACCACCTCGAAGGCGGCGAGGGCGGCCTGCCGCGTCTCGCCGAGGTCGACGATCGGCTGCGGGTACGCGGGGGTGCCCAGCTCGGGGATGAACTCGTGCGCGTAGACGAGCGTCGGATCGAACTTCTTCTGCTGTAGCTCCGGATTGAAGACCCGGAAGTACGGCGCGGCGTCGGCTCCGGAGCCGGCCACCCACTGCCAGCTCGCCGCGTTGTTCGCCGGGTCGGCGTCGACGAGGGTGTCCCAGAACCACTCCTCGCCGATCCGCCAGTCGATCAAGAGGTTCTTGATGAGGAACGACGCCGCGATCATGCGCACCCGGTTGTGCATGTAGCCGGTATTCCAGAGCTGGCGCATGCCGGCGTCGACGAGCGGGAACCCGGTCTCGCCGCGCTGCCAGGCTCGCAGCGCCCGCGCATCCGGCGCCGGCCACGGGAAGGCGTCGAACTCCGGGCGGAAGTTGCGGGTCGCGAGCTCCGGGTTGTGGAACAGCAGGTTGTAGCTGAACTCGCGCCAGCCGAGCTCGGCGAGGAACTTCGTGGCGCTCGTCGCCCGCCGGGCCGCGGCGCCGCGGCGCGCCTGATCGGCGGCGTGGTACACCGTGAACGGGCTCACCTCGCCGAAGCGCAGGTGGGGGGAGAGGTTGCTCGTGGCGAGCACGGCCGGCTCGTCACGGTGCTCGGCGTAGCTGTCGAGGGTCTGATCGATGAAGAACGCGAGCCGCTCGGACGCGGCGCGCTCGCCCGGCGTCCAGGCGTCGCGCAGGCCGCCGCCCCAGTCGCGGCTCGTCGGCTGCAGTCGCCAGGAGATGAGCTCGTCGCTCGCGACAGCGCCGTCGAACGGCGCGATGGCGTCCGGGGAGGGGAGCGGGTGCCGGGGATCGCCCTTCGCCACGCACGCGCGCCAGAACGGGGTGAAGACGGAGTAGTGGCCGCCCTGCTGGGTCGTCACGGTCCACGGCTCGTGCAGCAGCGACCCCTGGAAGCTGTGGGCGTCGAGCCCGGCATCCGTCGCCGCCTGCTTGATCTCGGTGTCGACGGCGCGCTCCGCTGCGCCGTAGCGCCGGTTCCAGACCACGGCACCCGCGCCCGTCTCGGCGGCGAGGCTCCGGAGGACGGCCGCCGCTGGCCCGCGGCGCAGAACGAGCTCGCCGCCGAGCGCCTCGAGCGAGGCGGAGAGCGCGAGGAGGCTCCCGTGCAGCCACCACTTCGAGGCGGCCCCGAGCGGGCGAATGCCGCTGCTCTCCTCGTCCAGCACGTACACCGCGACGATCGGCTCGCCGCGCTCCACCGCGGCCTGCAGGGCGGGATTGTCGGCGAGCCGGAGGTCATCACGGAACCAGAGGATCGTGGGGCCCTCGGGGGAGTCATTCGCCTCGCGCACAGTCATTCGGCCAGCCTAGGGGCGGTGTCTGGCAGCATCCGGCGTGACAACACAGCGGGACCGCCGGACGGCGAGCGTCCGACGGTCCCAAGAGTGCCGCTACGAGTGGTGGCCGCCGCGGTGGCGTTTTCGTTGTCGGATTCGGCGGTCTTCGCCGTCTCACCGGTCAGGCGCTGGTGGGCGATCACGGCTGGGTCGGGTGCGCCGTCCCAGTCGGGGTCACGAGGATGCGGAGTCATAGACGCTCGCGATGACCGAGCCCCAGTAGGGTCCGAACATCGTGTTCCTCACGTTGCCGTAGCCGAAGCTGTTCAGCGAGTTCTGGAAGCCGGAGGAGCTGCTTCCGATGAACCAGGGGCCGCCGGACGATCCGCCGGTCATGTCGCACGGGATGCCCTGCGACTCCGACTGGCCGTACGGGTCGGCTGTCGCGGTGCCGTAGCAGTAGTGCAGGGTCTCGCCGGTGAACGGTGAGGCCGCCGGATAGCCGTACGCCGAGTAGGTGAGACCCCGGCTGTCGTTGAAGGCGACCCCGGATGCGCCGACCGTGTCGCTCAGCGAGATGCCGGTGGGGGAGGAGACCACGGCGAAGCCGGTGTCGTAGGTGATGTCGCCGCCGGAGGTCCAGTTCGTCGGTGCGTGAAGCTCTGTCGCGGTCCATTGGCCGTAGGGCGCGGATCCGTTCTGGTAGGCCGGCACGAAGGTGAAGCGCGTGGCGAAGGTGCCCGGACCCTCGTTCAGGCAGTGGCCGGCGGTCGCAACGGTGCTCTCGTTGGCCGAGGACACGGCGTTGGCGGAGCAGACGTAATTGCTGCCGCCGAGGGTGAAGAACACCTTGCCGATGTGGGCGACCGGTGTCTGAGCCGTCGCCCCAGGCCGCACGGGCCTCGCCTTCTGCGTCGCCACTGTTCGTTCGCGGCCCGCTTTCACAGATTCGGATGCGCCCGACGGCGTCTTACCGGCCACGAGCGCATCGCCCGGAAGCGCGGCCCTCATCCGTTCGGCCGTCCAGTACTCGCCGGCCTGCTGGGTCTGTGGCACCACCCAGCTGTCGACCTCCGGTGAGGCGGTGGCCCCGCCCGTCACGAGACCGCCCGTGATGATTAGTGCCCCGATTGACAGCGCCGCGAGGGCGCCGGACCTGAATGTGGTTCTGCTCATCGACTTCACTCCAGTTTCCGCGATTTCCGCCGGTCCCGAAATCGCCGACGGCATGGGTTGAGCCTGCGCTGAAACAGGGTTGTCTACCCCGATTTCATGAGTTTTTGTGACTTCCTCTGAACAATTCTGTGGGAATCGATAGATTCGGTTTGGCGGTTCCGATTGCTGCTATTGCGGGTGCCGCCAGCCAACCCCCGAACAGGCGTTTGGCCTGTCGCTGCCCCGATACCCAGCATCCGTGCCTAGGCTTGACAGGTCATGATTCGCTTAGACCAGGTATCCAAGCTCTACTCCGGGAACGCCCGACCTGCCCTGAACTCGGTCACACTCGAGATTCTCAAGGGCGAGTTCGTGTTCCTCGTTGGCGCATCCGGTTCGGGAAAGTCGAGCTTCCTCCGTCTCGTCCTCAAGGAGGAGAACCCGAGCAAGGGCCGCATCCACGTGCTCGGCCAGGACCTCGGTCGGCTCACGAGCCGCAAGGTGCCGTACTTCCGGCGCAACCTCGGAGTCGTCTTCCAGGATTTCCGCCTGCTCCCGCAGAAGACGGCGTTCGCCAATGTCGCGTTCTCGCTGCAGGTGATCGGCAAGAGCAAGGGCTTCATCCAGGAGGCCGTTCCCGACGTGCTCAGGATGGTCGGGCTCGCTGGCAAGGCCTCGAGGCTTCCGCACGAGCTCTCCGGTGGAGAGCAGCAGCGCGTCGCGATCGCGAGGGCCATCGTCAACCGCCCGGCGATTCTGCTCGCCGACGAGCCGACCGGAAACCTCGATCCGTCGACGAGCGCGGGCATCATGACGCTACTCGAGCGCATCTCGACGAGCGGCACCACCGTCATCATGGCGACCCACGACGCAGGCATCGTCGACCAGATGCAGCGCCGGGTGATCGAGCTTGTGAGCGGGCAGGTCGTGCGCGACGAGCGCGAGGGCGGCTACCAGACCCAGGGCATCACACTCATCAAGGGGTTCCCAGAGTGAGATTCGGGCTCATCATGTCGGAGGTCGGAAGCGGACTCCGGCGTAACGTCTCGATGGTCATTTCGGTGATCCTCGTCACCTTCATCTCGCTCACCTTCGTCGGTGCGGCGATCCTGCTGCAGTCCCAGATCGGCGAGATGAAGGGCTACTGGTACGACCGGGCGCAGGTCGCGGTGTACTTCTGCACCGCATCATCCGAGATCGGCAATTGCGACCTCGTCGAGGCGACGCCGGAGCAGAAGGACCTCGTCGAGGCCCAGCTGGCTTCGCCGGCGCTCGCCTCACTCATCGACCGCTATGAGTTCGAGAGCCACGATCAGGCCTACCAGCGCTATCAGGAGCAGTTCTCCGACAACGAGTTCGCCGACTTCGTCACGCCCGAATTCCTCAACGAGGCATACTGGGTCAACCTGAAGGACCCGACCCAGTCGGATGCCCTTGTCGAGAGCCTCTCGACCCTTGCCGGGGTCGAGGAGGTCAAGGACCAGCGCAAGTATCTCGATCCGATCTTCTCGGCTCTCAACGCCGCGAGCTTCACCGCGATCAGCATCGCCGGGCTGATGCTCATCGCGGCCGTGCTGCTGATCGCCACGACGATCCGGCTCTCGGCCTTCTCCCGGCGGCGCGAGCTCGGCATCATGCGGCTCGTTGGGGCCTCCAACCGCTTCATCCAGACCCCGTTCATCCTCGAGGGCGTGATCGCGGCGCTGGTCGGATCGATCCTCGCAGCGGGGGCGGTGCTCGCGATTGTGCGGTACTTCGTGCAGGGCTATCTCGGATCGGCCCTGGAGTCGACCACGGCCGTGATCGGCATGACCGACGCGCTGATCGTCGCGCCGGTGCTGGTCGCCTTGGGGGTCGTGCTGGCGGCGGCATCCGCGGGAGTGGCGATCAACCGTTACCTCAAGGTCTAAAGGCTGAAGGTGAGACAGCTAGACTGATGGGCTGTTCGGGCGAAGCCGAACCACGACAACGGAGGCAATTGTGCCCAGGGAGCGCGGCCAGAAGGTAGTGGCGAGCAATCGCAAGGCCCGCCACGACTACACGATCGAAGACACCTACGAGGCGGGACTCGTCCTCACGGGCACCGAGGTGAAGTCGCTGCGCGCGGGGCGGGCCTCGCTCGTCGACGGCTACGCTTTCGTCGAGTTCGGGGAGGCATGGCTGGATGCCGTGCACATCCCGGAGTACAACGAGGGCACCTGGAACAACCATCCGCCACGGCGCAAGCGGAAGCTCCTGCTGCACAAGGCCCAGATCGTGAAGATCCACAACAAGATCAAGGAGGGCGGCTACACGATCGTGCCGCTCTCGATCTACTTCAGCGACGGGCGGGCCAAGGTCGAGATCGCGGTCGCCAAGGGCAAGCGCGAGTATGACAAGCGCCAGACGCTGCGCGAACGCCAGGACAAGCGCGAGGCCGATCGCGCGATGGGCGCGCGCCGCCACCTCGGCGACTGACCACGACAGGCGACTGACCGCGATAGGCAGTGCAGCGGGACGATCAGGTCGCGAGGAACCTCGCGTCGATGACCGCCTCGATCTCGATGTCCTCTGGCTTGAGGGAGAGCTCGGGGCCGGCCGATCCGGGGGCGGCACCCAAGCGGAGGCTGGTCGCGGAGGCACCCTGGCCGGCGCGCGGCGACAGGTCGCTCAGCATCCCCTCGTCGGCGAGGGCGATCGCCCGCACGGTGCCGAGGCCGATGCTCTGCGCGTAGACGGTCGCCTTCGCGACGGAGTCCCTGACGGCGCGGGAGCGCACCTCGGCCAGCGCGCCGGGGAGACTCGTCTCTGTGAGCGTCCACTCGATGTGGTCGACCGTGACACCGGGCACCGGCACGACGTCTTCGACGAAGCGGGCGAGATGGACAAAGTCGCTGAACTTCGCGGTGAAGCCGATTTGGGCGTGGAACACGGGGTCGAGCTGCAGGCCGTTGGCGTTCCACGGCTTCTCGGTCCAGATCTGCACGTTGTCGCTCGAGAACCAGGTGATCGGCCCGCTCGTGCGGTCGTGGGCCCCGGTGATGCGGCCGCGCACGAGGTCCGCCGACTCGTTCGTGGCCGAGAAGACCCCATCGCGGTTGTTGCCCTCGAGGTGCACGCCCAGGAACAGCGTCGCGCGCTCCGGCGGGTAGTAGGCGGAGAATCGGCCCTGCACGGTGATGACGGTCTCGGTCATGGGTGTCGACCCTTCCTGGGTTGCCGGAGTTGCTCCAGCATCCTCTCACCTTCCCGAACGCTGGCGAATTCGTCGGGTGGGGCTTAGGATAGAGGGCTGCACCGTTTTGCGTGCGGCGCGATTGACAACTCAATAGCGCGTGACTGTAACCACCTTGGGGATGATCGGTTTCGACATTGCCTGAGCAACTGTGAGAAGCGGGTCGAGGATGCAGGGTTATCTCGTTAACGATCTCTGCAAAATATAAGTGCCAATTCAAAGCGCACTGACTTCGCCCTCGCTGCCTAAGCGAGCGCACTAAAGAAGTCCGTCGGTCCGGGAATGCTCTCTACCCGGTCACCGGCGCAATCTTAGAGAGCTTGTTCCGTCGTTCCGCCTTGGGGCGCCGGGAGACTTAAACCAGGGCTGGGCTTGTCGGATTAGGTGCCAGTGGCAAATTCCGGAGCCGAGTAGAACGATTTCACTGGATACACCCGTAGAAGGCACAGAAACACAGCAGTGGACGGGGGTTCAATTCCCCCCATCTCCACCAACGGACCGGTCACGCGCTACTGGGTGTCAGCCCCGGGGCTGACAGCCCCGGTGCTGTCAACCTCGGTGTTGTCAGCCCCGACATGTCGCTGAGCAGCTACCTCAGCGATGCGCTGCCCCCACTCCCTGGCGCGATCCTGCTCCCCGCGGGCGAGCTCGTTGTGCATCGAGACGGCGAAGCTCTCGGCGGGAACGACCGCCTCCATCCGGCGCCTGCCGAGCACGCGGGCGATCGGCGTCGACGCCGCCCCGGTGAACAGGCGGATCATGTCGGCTCTCGTGTCGAACGCGGCGTAGAGGCGGGGAAGGGGCGGCTGGGAGTCCAGCCACTCCCGCACCCCCCGCCCGTGCGCCTGCGGATCGAGCTGCAGGTTCCGCTCCGGGTCGGCGGCCCACTCCTCGGCCTCTTCTCTGGACGAGGACGTGCTCAGGCTGTGGGCGTGCGTCGGAGCCCCGATGATGACGAGGTCGGCGTCGCCGATCGCATCCATTCGCTCGCTGTTCACCCCGACGACCTCGACGCTCGCCTCCGGGCCCATGCCCTCAGCGATTGCGCCCGCGATCCTGCGGGTATTGCCAAACATCGACTCGTACACGATCACGGTCTTCACGTTGGTTCCTCTCGAGTGGCGGTGGCTGGTCGTCGGCGTGCACGATGATCGTGGGCCCGGCGATGTTGATAAGCACATCATGGCTGACCGAACCGAGCATCATCCGCTCCGGCCCTGACCGGCGGGAGCTTCCGAGTACGAGGAGCGCGGCGGATGCGGCGGCGGCGGCGAGTGCCTCGGCAGGCGGCCGGCGCACCACTCGACGGTACGCGACGGTGTCGTCGCCCACGGTGAGGGCCGCCGTCGCGAGAAGCTCCTGGGCGACCGCATCGGACCGATCGTCGTGGCGCTGCTGCCGCGCGTTGTGCTCGTCCCAGAGGCTCTCCGCCCAGCCCCATGCACGCACGAGGGTGCGCGGCTGCCGCGGGGGGCGCGCCTCGGCCGCCGCGAACGCGAGCGCGGCGGCGGAGGCGGGAGACTCGTCGACTCCCGCGACGATTCCGTGCCGGCCGTTCACGGGGGATTCCGGGATGACCGCGACGGGCACGCTCGAGCCCCCGGCGAGCTGCAGGCTTCGCGAGCCGAACACCTTGCCGTGCACGAAGCCGGTCTTGTGGGTTCCCACGACGACGAGTTCGGCGCCGGCCGACGCGGCAGACAACTCGCGCATCGGACTACCCACCCGCAGCTCGCCCCTCACCGCGACTCCGGGATCGAGGGAACCCGCGTGTTCGACCTCGCGTTCGACGAAGAGCCGCGCGGCGGCCCGGCGGCCCCCGATCGATGGGATCGCGTTCGGGTCATCGTCCACGACATTCACGAGGAGAACTTCGGACCCGGTGGAGGCGGCGCGCCGCACGCCCCACTCGAGGGCGCGGCGGCTGGGCGTCGATCCGTCCACCCCGACCACGATCGTGCCCATGCGCGTCTCCGTCCAACCCTTTCGGCCAGAGTGTCACCACGGCGCAGTGTTCGACAGGCACCAAAGTCCCCATTTTCGCGCGCGGCGACGGATGCGGGGGAGCCACGGCTCTGGCAGGAGAAACTGGGCGCGTTCTCGCTCTACACGGGCTGGGACGAGGACGGCGGCTAGGACGACTGCCTCACCGTCGCCGAGTACGTTCGTCTACCTCCTGCCGCCGGGCGCCGCCCGGTGTGCGCACCGCGCCGCCCCGACGCGCGCAGCGCGGGGCAGCGGTGCGCCGGCATTTGCCTGGCTGATGTGCCGTCGACGCCCGACGAGGCGCTGAGCGATCTGCGTACCGGAAACCTCGCCGGATCGGAGGTTATCGAGGTGGATAACACAGCCTGACGCTGACCGCCCGGGGCTGTCCCCGCTCGGCAGAAGCGAATAGTCTCAGGCCATGATGGGCCTGACTTCGCGCATGCGTTCAGGACCACCCGAACCGGCTGGAGGGGTTGATGGAGCGGGACGATTTCCTGACCTTCCCCGATGCCCCGCGGGACGGCCTCGACCGAGTGCTGGGTGAGCTCGTCGAACTCGCCAACGACGTGCTGACGACCCAGGGTCGGCTCCGCGCGCTGCTGCGCGCCAACCAACTCGTCGTGCAGCAACTCGAGCTTCCGATCGTGCTGCAGCGCATCGTCGAGGTGG
>JAJAZI010000220.1 GCA_026785785.1 Microbacteriaceae bacterium | reverse complement strand
GACCCAGCCGATCAGGTAGAGCAGGTAGACGCCGCCGAAGATGCCGTACGCGACCAGCAGCGCGGACGCGGTGGCGGATGCCGGCACGGCGGGCTCCGGGTCCACGCCATCCGTCGGCGCGGTGGACCCGGCGCCGTCGAGGTAGCTCGGGTCTTCGGACTCGCCACCCCAGGTGAGGGCGTCGTCGTCGCGGTCGGAGGCCATTGGTCAAGTATGACCGACGACGGCGATGCGACGGGGACGGCGCACGTGAGAGGGGGCGCGGCGTGTGCCGCACCCCCTCCGCAATTGCGCGCCTCGTCCTTAGCGGGCGGCGGAGCCGTCCGTGTAGTCGGCGTCGGCCTGCTTCCACGCGAACAGGGCGCGCAGCTTCTGGCCGGTTGCCTCGATGGGGTGCGCAGCACCCTTCTCGCGCAGCTCGAGGAACTCGGGTCCGCCGGCGTCCTGGTCCTTGATGAAGCGCTCGGCGAAGGCACCCGACTGGATGTCCGCGAGAACGGCCTTCATGTTCTCCTTGACGCTCGGGTCGATGACGCGCGGGCCGGAAACGTAGTCGCCGTACTCCGCCGTGTCGGAGACGCTCCAGCGCTGCTTGGCGATGCCGCCCTCCCACATGAGGTCGACGATGAGCTTGAGCTCGTGCAGCACCTCGAAGTAGGCGATCTCGGGCTGGTAGCCAGCCTCGATGAGGGTCTCGAAGCCGTACTGCACGAGCTGCGAGGTGCCGCCGCAGAGCACGGCCTGCTCGCCGAACAGGTCGGTCTCGGTCTCTTCGGTGAAGGTGGTCTTGATGCCGCCGGCGCGGAGTCCGCCAATCGCCTTCGAGTACGACCAGGCGAGGTCCCAGGCGCCTCCAGAGGCATCCTGCTCGACCGCGACGATGACGGGAACGCCACGGCCGGCCTCGTATTCGCGACGCACGGTGTGACCCGGGCCCTTGGGGGCGACGAGCAGCACGTCGACGCCGGCGGGCGCGGTGATATATCCGTAGCGGATATTGAAACCGTGGCCGAAGACGAGGGCCTTGCCCTCACCGAGGTTCGCGGCGATGTCGTCGGCGTAGAGGTGGCGCTGGTGCTGGTCGGGAGCGAGGATGACGATGACGTCGGCCCAGGCGGCGGCGGCGGCGCTGGGCAGCACAGTGAAGCCGGCCTCCTCGGCCTTGGCAATCGACTTCGAGCCCTCCTTGAGCCCGACGACGACGTCGACACCCGAGTCGCGAAGGTTCAGCGCGTGGGCGTGACCCTGGGAGCCGTAGCCGATGACGGCGACCTTCTTGCCCTGGATGATCGACAGGTCAGCGTCTTTGTCGTAAACGATCTCGGTCACTGGTGGTTCTCCTTTGGTGGTGGTGTTGTGTCAAGTCTTGTAGATGCGTTCGGTGATGCTCTTCGGCCCGCGACCGATGGCCAGGAGGCCGGATTGCGCGATCTCCTTGATGCCGTACGGTTCGAGCACGCGCAGCAGCGCCTGCACCTTGGGGGTGTCCCCCGTGACCTCGATGACGAGGGCGTCCGTGGCCACATCGACGATGCGCGCCCGGAAGAGGGTCGCCGCCTCGAGGATCTGGCTGCGGGTGGAATTGTCGACGCGCACCTTGATGAGCATGTGCTCGCGTTCCACGGTCTGCGACGGGTCGAGTTCGACGATCTTGAGCACGTTGATGAGCTTGTTGAGCTGCTTCGTCACCTGCTCGAGCGGGAGGTCCTCGACGTCGACGACGACGGTGATGCGGGATAGCCCCGGGATCTCGCTCTTGCCGACGGCGAGGGACTCGATGTTGAAGCCACGGCGCGCGAACAGGCCTGCGACGCGCGTGAGCAGGCCGGGCTTGTCCTCGACGAGCAGGGAGAGTACGTGGGTCACGGCCCTACTCCTCTTCCCACTCGGGGGCGTGTTCTCTGGCGTACTGCACCGACGAGTTGCCGACGCCCTGCGGCACCATTGGCCACACCATGGCGTCGCGGCTCACGATGAAGTCGATCACGACGGGTCGGTCGTTGGTCTCGTTCGCGAGCCGGATCGCGGCATCCACGTCCTCCTTCTTCGTGACGCGGATGCCGAGGGCCCCATACGCCTCGGCGAGCTTGACGAAGTCGGGGATCATCGCGGTGTCGTGGCCGGTGTTGAGATCGGTGAACGAATGCCGGCCGTCGTAGAACAGGGTCTGCCATTGGCGCACCATGCCGAGCGAGGAGTTGTTGATAATCGCGACCTTGATCGGGATCTGGTTGATCGTGCAGGTCGCGAGCTCCTGATTGGTCATCTGGAAGCATCCGTCGCCGTCGATCGC
The DNA here is from genome assembly GCA_026785785.1 of Microbacteriaceae bacterium. Taxonomy (GTDB): domain Bacteria; phylum Actinomycetota; class Actinomycetes; order Actinomycetales; family Microbacteriaceae; genus Marisediminicola. The sequence goes on along the minus strand of JAJAZI010000220.1, from coordinate 3,044 downwards.
CCACACGATGCGGTCGGGCTGGGCGACCTTGGCCCCCATCGCCGCCGGCACCCCGTACCCCATCGTGCCGGCACCGCCGGAGTTCAGCCACGCGTTCGGGCGCTCGTACTTGATGAACTGGGCGGCCCACATCTGGTGCTGGCCGACGCCCGAGGCGTAGACGCCCTCCGGCCCCGTGATGGCCCCGATCCGCTCGATGACGTACTGCGGCGAGAGCAGCCCGTCGTCGGGCTCGTCGTAGCCGAGCGGGTACAGCTCGCGCAGCTCGGTGAGGCGCTCCCACCACTGGGCGATGTCGGGATCCTGCAGCCGCGCGGCTTCCCTGTAGGCGACGGTGAGGTCGGCGATCACGTCTTTGGCATCGCCGACGATCGGCACATCGGCGACGCGGATCTTCGAGATCTCGGCGGGGTCGATGTCGACATGGACGACCTTGGCGTTTGGGGCGAACTCGCTCGCCTTGCCGGTCACCCGGTCGTCGAACCTCGCGCCGAGCACGATCAGCAGGTCGGACTCCTGCAGCGACAGCACGGCGGAAACGGTACCGTGCATCCCGGGCATGCCCAGGTGCTGGTCGTGGGAGTCGGGGAACGCCCCGCGGGCCATGAGCGTCGTGACGACGGGTGCCCCGGTCGTCTCGGCGAGGGCGAGGAGCTCCTCGGATGCGTTCGCGCGGATCACTCCGCCACCGACGTAGAGCACGGGGCGCTTCGCCTCGACGAAAAGCTTTGCGGCGGCCTGGATCTGCTTGCCGTGCGCCTTGGTGACCGGGCGGTAGCCGGGCAGGTCGATCTTCGGCGGCCAGATGAACGGCGCGCTCGCCTGCTGGCAGTCCTTCGTCACGTCGACGAGGACGGGGCCGGGGCGGCCGGTCGTCGCGATGAGCACGGCGGCGGCGATGGTCGCCGGGATGTCCTCCGGCTTCGTGACGAGGAAGGAGTGTTTGGTGATCGGCATCGTGATTCCCACGATGTCGACCTCCTGGAAGGCATCCGTTCCCATCGAGGTGGAGAAGACCTGGCCGGTGATCGCGAGCAGCGGAACAGAGTCCATGTGCGCGTCGGCGATCGCGGTGACGAGGTTCGTCGCGCCCGGGCCGGAGGTCGCGATCGCGACGCCGAGGCGTCCGCTCGACGACGCGTAGCCCTCAGCGGCGTGCCCGGCGCCCTGCTCGTGCCGAACCAGGATGTGCCGGATGCCCTCCGACGACATGAGCTCGTCGTAGAAGGGCATGATGGCGCCGCCGGGGAGCCCGAAGACGTCCGTTACGCCGAGATTTTCGAGCGAGCGCAGGATCGCACCCGACCCGGTGAGGATCTCGGGCTCGGCGACCCTTTTCGTTGGTGCTGCGGGCACGGGAACGGTTTCCGTGGACATCAAATATTCCTAGCGAGACATAGAGTGCGAATGGCGAGAAGCGAGTCGACCCGCCCCAGGGTCAGCCCGTGATCGCGCCCTCCGAGGCGGAGTGCACGAGCTTCGAGTATTTTGCGAGAACACCACGGGTGTAGCGCGGCGGGAGCGGAGCCCAACCAGAGCGGCGAGCGGCTAGCTCGGTCTCGTCGACAAGTAGGTCGAGGGAACGAGCAGCGATATCGACCCGTATAAGATCACCATCGCGCACGAAGGCGATTGGACCTGCGTCCACCGCTTCGGGTGCTACGTGGCCGATGCACAGTCCGGTTGTGCCGCCTGAGAATCGACCGTCTGTCAAGAGTAGTACATCCTTGCCGAGGCCGGCTCCCTTGATAGCGGCGGTGATGGCCAGCATCTCGCGCATTCCGGGGCCGCCCTTCGGCCCCTCGTAGCGGATGACAACGATGTCGCCTGCCACGATCGATCCATCGGTGAGGGCGTCCATGGCGGCGCGTTCGCGCTCGAACACCCGCGCTGGCCCTTCGAAGGACATGGTGTCGAACCCGGCCGTCTTGACCACGGCGCCGTCCGGGGCAAGCGAACCGTGCAGGATGGTGATGCCGCCGGTGGGGTGAAAGGGGTTGTCGAGGGATCGCAGCACTTTGCCATCGAGGGGCGGTGGGTCGAGTTCGGCGAGGTTTTCGGCCATTGTCTTGCCGGTGACGGTCAGTGCGTCGCCGTGGAGCAGGCCGGCGTCGAGTAGGGCGCGCATCAGTACCGGGAGACCGCCGTGCCGATCGACGTCGTTCATCAGGTAGTTGCCGAAGGGCTTGACGTCGGCGAGGTGGGGTACACGATCCCCGATACGGTTGAAGTCGGCAAGGGTAAGGGGCACTTCGGCCTCGTTGGCGATCGCGAGCAGGTGCAGCACGATGTTGGTCGATCCCCCGAGGGCCATGCCGACGGCAATGGCGTTCTCGAATGCTTCGATGGTGAGGATGTCACGAGCGGTTTGCCCACGCCTCAGCATCCCTATTACCGCTTCTCCGGAGCGGCGCGCGTACTCGTCCCGTCGACGGTCCGCAGAGGGAGGGCTGGCAGAACCCGGCAGACTCATCCCCAGCGCTTCGGTGACGCTCGCCATGGTGTTGGCGGTATACATCCCGCCGCAGGCGCCTTCTCCGGGCGCGAACGCGCACTCGATTCTCTTGGCATCCTCTTCGGACATCCTGCCCGCTTTGACGGCACCGACGGCTTCGAATGAGTCGATAATCGTAATGTCTTTCTCGGTGCCGTCGCTGAGCTTCACCCACCCGGGGGCGATGGAGCCGGCATACAGGAAGACCGACGCGAGGTCGAGGCGCGCGGCCGCCATGAGCATCCCCGGGATCGACTTGTCGCACCCCGCGAGAACCACCGAGCCGTCGAGGCGCTCGGCCTGCATGACCACCTCGACAGAGTCGGCGATCACCTCACGGCTCACCAGGGAGAAGTGCATGCCCTCGTGCCCCATCGAAATGCCGTCGGACACGGAGATAGTGCCAAACTCCAGCGGGTACCCACCGCCGGAGTGCACGCCTTCTTTCGCGGCCTGCGCCAGACGGGCCAGGCTGAGGTTGCAGGGGGTGATCTCGTTCCACGAGCTGGCGATGCCGATCTGGGGCTTGGCCCAGTCCGCGTCTCCCATT
>JAJAZI010000219.1 GCA_026785785.1 Microbacteriaceae bacterium | reverse complement strand
GCCCCCCGACCGGGCCAGCACATCCGCGAGCAGGCGCGCGCCGAGCCCGCGGCGTCGATAGGCCGGGCCCACGACGATTTCGGCTTGGGCCGGCTCCGCATCCGTGGTCATTATCGAGATGCCAGAGATCTCGCCGTCGATCTCGATGGCGGTGCCGAGCCTCGCCCCCGCGCGCAGGTCCACGAGGGACTGGTCGGAGAACGGCGGCTGCCCGTCTGCGCGGGTCGCCTCGCCGATCAGCAGTGCGAGACGGTTAGCCTGCTCGGCCGCGGTCGGGTCGAGCCGTACGAGCCGTTCAGGCATGGACAGACTGGCCGCGGAGCTCGTCGTCGTCATGCAGGTTGAACCGGTAGCCGACGTTGCGCACGGTTCCGATGAGCGACTCGAGGTCGCCGAGCTTCGCGCGCAGGCGGCGGACGTGCACGTCGACGGTGCGGGTGCCGCCGAAGTAGTCGTAACCCCACACCTCGCTGAGCAGCTGCTCGCGGGTGAACACCCGCGACGGGTGCGTGGCGAGGAAGCGCAGAAGCTCGAATTCCTTGAAGGTGAGGTCGAGCGGACGCCCGTGAACCTTCGCCGAGTAGCTCGCCTCGTCGATCACGACGCCCGAGGCGTGGATCTTATGGCTCGTCTGGTCCTGCGACTGGCGGGCGATGACGAGGCGGATGCGGGCGTCGACCTCCGCCGGACCGGCGTTCTCGAGGATGACGTCATCGATGCCCCACTCCGCGTTGACGGCCGTGAGCCCGCCCTCGGTGAGCACGAGCAGCAGGGGCACGTTGATGCCGGTGGTCTTAAGGATCTTGCACAGCGACTTCGCGCTCGCGAGGTCTTGGCGTGCGTCAACCAACAGCAGGTCGCAGCTCGGCGCGTTGATCAGCTGGGCCGGCTCCGCCGGAATCTGACGCGTTTTATGACTGAGCAGGCCGAGGGCGGGGAGCACCTCGCTGTTGACCGCAGGGGTCAATATCACCAGCTGTGCCACGCGTCCTCCAGAAGGGCCGAAACTGCAGTCTATAAGTCCGGGGAGACCCGGCACCGCGGCGAAGTCGCCGCCGAACACCGCAGGGCGCGCGGTAAGGCACAATTAGGGCATGGCGGCTCACCTCGGTACGGCGATCCCCGTGTGGGTCGCGGCGGCGATCGGAGCGCTGCTCATCGGACTTTTCGCCCCGACCGACGAATACCTGATGTGGATTCCGGTCGCTATGGCATTCGCGGTGCTGATGACCTTCGTCATCCAGGTCGCGACGACCCAGAAGAAGGGCCTCGTCGACCGGATCATGCTGAGCGTCGGCGGCGCCATCCTCGTTCTCGCCGCCTCCACCGGCGTGCTGAGCCTTGTCGCCGCCGGGTGAGGTTAGAATCGAATCATGTCTCTCCTCGCCATCGAGCTCTTCTTCGTCGGCCTTCTCGTGCTCGCGACGCTGTCGATCGGGTACATCTCGGTGCTCGTCGTCTACAACCTCTACAAGGGCCAGCGCTGACGCCCACCGCAATCCGGGAGTTGTCATGATCGAACTCGACTCCAACCTTCCCGCCGAGCTCGTGCCCCTCTCGTGGCTCCTCGGTGTCTGGGAGGGCACCGGCGTCGTCAATTACGACACCGGAGACGGCCTCCGCAACTACGAGTTCGGGCACCGGTTGAGCTTCAGCCACGACGGCCTCCCGCACCTCAACTACACCTCGTACACCTGGCTCCTCGACGCGGGCCTGACGCCGCTCGCGACCGAGACCGGCTACTGGCGACTCAGCCGCCCCGCGACCGAGGCCGACCCCGGCCCCGGTCTCCTGCCCGGTGTCGGGGTGACGCCGTTCACGACCGCGAGCGCCGTTGAGACACTGCGCAACCCGGGCAACGCCTTCGACATCGAGGTGTCGATCCTTCACCCCGGCGGGGTGAGTGAGCTGTACATCGGCGAGGTCAAGGGGCCCCGCATCGACCTCGCGACGGACGCCGTGCTGCGTTCGGTCAACTCCAAGGAGCATGCGGCCTCGACGCGGCTCTACGGACTCGTCGAGAACCACCTGCTCTGGGCCTGGGACATCGCCGCGCTCGGCCAGGGTCTGCGCACCCACGCCTCAGGAAGGCTGTCCCATGATGAGTGAATTTCTCGAGCTGCCGGGGGCCGTCGCGGCTATCGGCGCAGACGCGGGAGTCGCCGCGCACTACGGCGACCCGTTCCGTGAGCAGCGGGCACTCGCCCACGGTGAGGCGGTCGTGGACCTGTCGCACCGCGCCGTGCTCTCGGTCTCGGGAAGTGACCGGCTGAGCTGGATCGATTCGATCACCAGCCAGGCGGTGAAGGGCATGCGCCCGGGCGACTCGAGTGAGACGCTGCTGCTCGATCAGCACGGACATCTCGAGTATGCGGTCGGGCTGCTCGACGACGGCGAGACCCTGTGGATGCTGCTCGAGGCGTCCGAGGCTCCCGGCCTGCTCGACTGGCTCACCAGGATGCGCTTCATGCTCAGGGTCGAGCCTGCCGACCGCTCCGCGGAGTTCGCCGTCATCGGCGCCGTCGGCGACGCGGGCCTGCCGGCCGCCGCCCCCGCGGGCGTGCCG
>JAJAZI010000218.1 GCA_026785785.1 Microbacteriaceae bacterium | reverse complement strand
GGCCCATTGAACGGCTGCGGGTGAGCAGAATGGCCGCGGCGCCACCCGCGGCACCGGCGGCCGCGACGAGGGCGCCCACTGCCGCGCCGACGATTCCCGCAACGGGGAGGAGGGCGAACGACGGCCCGGAGGGCAGCGACAACTGCTCCCTCGTCAGCAGGGCGATCGCATACGCTCCCCCGAGGGCCGCTCCGGTGGCCACGGCCGTCCCGGCCAACACGAGGATTCTTTCGAGGGGCCACACGCGTCTAGTCTGCACCCCGAGGGGGTGGGTGGGCTCAGTGCTTGCCGCGCGTGTTCGGCAGCTCCACTGGCGTGAGCGTGGCGATCTTGGGCGCCCGGTTGTCGCCGGAGGAGCGGGCCGTGAGGCGGCGTCCGATCCACGGCAGCACGTGTTCGCGCCAATACGCGGCGGTGCGCTGTGCCGGTGCGCCGTCGATGTGCTTGCCCGCGGCATCCGGAATTGGCACCTCGAGGGCGGCGAGCACGTTGCTCGCGACGCGCTCGTGGCCGCGGGAGTTGAGGTGCAGCTTGTCCGGGGACCAGAAGCGGCTCTCGGTGAGCTCGGCGTCGGCCCAGTTGTCGACGAAGGTGACTCCCTGCTTCGGCAGGCGATCGCGCATCGCCTGGGCGAGCTGATCGCCGCGGCGGCCGATGAGGGCGCCGAGCGGGATGTGCCGGGTCGGGTTCGCACCGCTGGTGAGTATGACGTGGATTCCGCTCGCGACCGCACGGTCGACGGCGGCTTCGAGTCCGTCGGCGACCTGGCCGACCGCGACGCGCGGGCGCAGAATGTCATTGCCGCCACCGTTGATGCTCAGAAGGGCGGGGGTAAGCGCGATTGCGGCATCCAACTGCTCGGTCACGATCGGGGCGAGCAGGCGACCGCGGATGGCGAGGTTCGCGTAGCTGACCGACTCGGGCGAGGCGAGCGCGAGGCCGAGGGCGACGAGGTCGGCCCAGCCTCGCACACTGCCGTCGGGCCTCTCGTCGCCGACGCCCTCGGTGAAGCTGTCGCCGATGGCGACATAGCTCGGGTAGATGTTTGGCACCGGTCGAGTCCACCACACTTCGGAGGTCCGTGACGCGCGAGGGTCCCGGACTCGCGAAAGGTCACGACGTGCGCGGTTACGACGTGCGCGGTTACGACGTGCGCGGTTACGACGTGCGCGGTTACGACGTGCGCGGTCGCGCGTTGTGCGTTGTGCGTTGTGCGAGGTAACACAGGAGAATCGGCACCGCGCCGAGTCGCGCCGCCCGGAACAGCGGCGTGTCGCCGAAACTCCTCGGTAACGCGTGGCCGGCTCGGACGCGGTGCGCGCGGCTATGGCCAGCCGAGCAGCCGCAGCCCGGCCGCCGCGGCCGCTCCGACGATGACCACGAGGAGAAACGGTGCCCGCAGCCAGAGCGCGATCGCGGCCGCGACAAGCGCCCCGAGCCGGGCGTCGAGCGCCAGCTGCTGGCCGGTCGCGACCGTGTTCGCGATCGTCAGGGAGGCGAGGAGCCCGATCGTGAGGATGCCCGCGACGCGAGCGACGCGCGGATTGGTGAGCCACTTGCGCGGCAGGAGATAGCCGAGCAGCTTGGTGAGGAACCCGACGACGCAGGCCACGATCACCCAGAACCAGAGGCTCACGGGTTGCCCGCAGTGCGAGTGCTGTGGCCGGGGGAGTCCGTGCCGCGATAGGGGTCGATGTCGGGCTCAAGCCCCTCGCCCTCCGGGGCCCGCGCCGAACCGAACCAGCCGATCGCGGCGGCGACGACGGCCGCTACAAGAATTGGAATGCCGGGAGGCACGAACGGAACGGCCACGACGGTCGCGAGCGCGCAGACGACGGCGATCGCCCCCGCCTCGCGCGACCGCAGCCGCGGCCAGAGCAGCCCGAGGAATGCGGCGACCGCCGCCCCGTCGAGGCCCCAGCGCTTCGGGTCGCCCAGCGCGTCGCCGGCGAACGCTCCCACAAGGGTGAACACGTTCCACAGCACGAAGATGCCGACCCCGGCGACCCAGAACCCGCGCTTCTGCTCGAGCGGATCGGACTGGCCGGTGCTCGTGGCGAGCGATTCGTCGATGGTCACGTGCGCGGCGGCGAATCGGCGCCAGCCCTGCGGGTGGAGCAGCGCATTAAGTTGCATCCCGTAGACGGCGTTGCGGATGCCGAGCAGTGCGGCCGCGCTCGCCGCGGCGACCGGGGTTCCGCCGCCCGCGATCACCCCGATGAAGGCGAATTGCGATCCGCCGGAGAACAGCAGCAGGCTCATCGCCGCGGTCTGCCAGATGTCGAGCCCGGATGCCACCGACAGGGCGCCGAAGGAGATCCCATAGAGCCCCGTCGCGATGGCGATCGAAAGCCCGACCCTGGCCCCGGGGGAGTCGCGGAGGCTCGTCGGCATCCGCTCATGCTACGTGCCGGCGCGCGTAGAATTGGACGAGTCTTCACGAAGCGACGGGATGACGCGGATGGTGCAACGACGACGCCCACAGCGGGTTGGAACGCGGGCGTCCAGGTGAGCGTTCCCAACGCCGAGTTCGAGGTCGGCCTTCGCGGCCTTCGCGGCCTGCGGCGGCTTTCCTCCGTCGCCGGCCTCTTGATGCTGCTCCAGGGGATGCTGCTCGCCGGCATCCTGTCGACGAGGGTCGACCATGCACTCCTTCCGATCACCGTTGACTTCTCTGGTGGCGCCGGTGAGCGGGTCGAGCTGTCCCAGGTCGATGTCGGGCTCGGCGTCGTGGTGCTCTGCGTTCTCGTGGCCGTTGCCCGGCTGGCCGTCGTCATCCCAGCCGTCTTCACGCGCCTGTCCGGGCGGCTTCGATCCAACCACCATGCCGCGCGGTGGACCGAGTTCGCGTTCGCCTCCTCGATCACGGTCTTCCTCGTCGCGCAGCTCAACGGGATCTCGGACATCGGTGCGCTCGTGGTGATCTACGCGATCACGAGCGGGATGACCCTGTTCGGCGTGCTGCAGGAGCGGACCACCGTGCGTTCCGGGCATCCGATGCTCCCGCTCGCCTTCGGTGCGGCGGTCGGCATAGTCCCCTGGGGTGTGATCGCGTTCCATCAGGTCGGCGCGGGCGTCGTCGGCGACGGACCGAGCGTCATTGTGCGGGTCATCACGCTGGCCATGCTCGCGGCGGCGTTCGCTTTCGCCGTCACCCAGTGGCGCGAGCAGCGCGCGGCGCTGCGCGGGGCGCACCGGGTCGACGGCGAGCGGGTCCATGTCTTACTCAGCGTCGTCCAGGCCTCGCTGTTCGCCTGGCTGGTCGTGCTCGGCGTCGTGCTGCCGACCGGGCCCGGAGGCTGACCGGGCCGGGCCGCGCTGCTGACCGGGCTGGGCCGGGCTGGTGACCGGGCGGGGTTGCTGACCGGGCCGGGCTGCTGGCCGGGCCGCGGCGAACACCCCCTCCGCGCGGAGGGTCGCGGCAATCCGCTCGGCGATGCCCACGGTCGATCCGTGGCGGCTCGCGTGGGCTACGAGAACATTCATGAGGTGTCCTTCCGTCGGCTGAATGCCTGTGCGGGTCCGCGGCGCGGGTCCTTCTGTCGCGCAGCTCCCGGCAGGCCACGAAGACGATGCCCCACAGCACGGCGAAGAGGCCGCCGCGGAGGCCCAGCGAACCCACCTCATCCGCCAATGCCACGGACGCGAGCCCAATCAACGGAGCCGAGGCCGGCGCTCCGGAGGGGAAGGCGTCATCCGCGGGTCTGCGCGGCGGGGAGGAAGCCGACGAGCACGACGGCGACGGCGGCCACCGCCATCTTGGCGAAGCGATAGCCGCTGACGCACTGCCCGCGAAAGCAGGAGGGGCCGGCATCCGTCGTCAGGTCCAGCATCCGCAGGGCATGGCCCGTTCCGACGAGCGCAGCGAGGATCGCGAGCCCGGCGAGCGGGAGGCTCACGACACGCCCCTTCGCGAGAAGGTCGTCGGGGTCCGGATGCAGGCCCTCGAGCACCACGACCGCTCCGAGCAGCACGAGCGCCCCGACCAGCGGCTCGATCCGATTGCCGATCAGGCCCACCGCTCCGAGGGCGAGGCTGCCGAGCGCCGCCTGTTGCACGCCGGAAATCCTCGGTGGCGCGCGGACCTGGCTGGCGAACTGGACGGCGATGATGACCCCATCCGTGAAGAAGCCGGCGTCGAGCACGGGGTTCGTCTCGGCGCAGCCGTCCTGCGAGGCCCACAGCCCGATCGTGAGCGCCGTCACGTCGACGATCGGTATCGTCGTGACGAGCGACCACACCGCGGCCCACGCCACGAACGCGGTGCGCTTGACCGGGCGCGTTGTCGTGTGCCGGGCCTTCTGTGTGGCCTTCAAGGGCTTCTTCTGTGGCTGCGAAGCCATCGTCGCCAGGAACCAATCGTTCGCCTGTGCCTCGTGACGCGACAGGGTCAACTCTTCCTTACGCCGGGAGCGGCACCGGTACTACGGTGCGCCGACTCTCGCTGAGCGTCGGGCTGCCATTATTCAGGAGTGACAGGCATGGCGAGTTGTCATTATTCAGGAGTTTCGGGCACGGCCGGTTGTAATCATTCAGGAGTTTTGGTCCGGCTGGAGTCGGTTACGGAGCACGACTCCAGCAATCGCGGGCCGGTCTGCACCCTTATAGCGCGACTGCGCCTCCAGGGGCGGCCGATGTCCTGAATTCTGCAGCCCGACAGCAGCCTGAACTCCTGAATGATGAAAGCCCGGCAGGGCCTGAACTCCTGAATGATGAAAGCCCGGCAGGGCCTGAACTCCTGACACTCTGGCCCACGCGCGGCGACCACGACGGCGTGGCGTTGGAGGAAACCTGACACCGAAGGGGGTTCTCCTACGGCGCGAGCCTAGGATGCGAGAGCCCACGAGCGGGCGCTGGAGTCAAAGATGACCGAAGGGGTCGACAGCATGAGCACTGGTTACGCCACGATGTCCGTTGCAGCAATTCTCGCCGAGAGTGCCACCCGGTTCGCTGACTCGGTGGCCGTCGTCGTCGGGCCGCACGAGACGACCTACCGCGACCTCTGGCTTCAGACGCGCGAATACGCGGGAGCGCTCAAGGCTCGTGGCATCGGTCCCGGCGACCCCGTTGCGGTACTCATTCCCAACGTCGCCGACTTCCCGCGCGTCTACTACGCCGTGCTCGCGCTCGGCGGCGTCGTCGTGCCGATCCACGCGCTGCTCAAGTCGGAGGAGATCGAGTACGTGCTGCGCGACAGCGGCGCGAAGCTCCTCGTGTGCGCCGCGCCCCTCCTCGGCGAGGGGGCCAAGGGTGCCGCGCTCGCGGCCGTCGAGCTCGTGTCGGTGCTGATCCCGGACGATAAGGTCGACGCCCTCCCGTTCCCACGGCTCGAGGACGAGGCCCGCCAGGCCACGGCCATCGAGACGTACGAGCCGCGGCATCCGTTCGACACCGCGACGATCCTCTACACGAGCGGCACGACAGGCCGGCCCAAGGGCGCCGAGGGATGCCACCTCGCCCTCGTCGAGCAGGTGAACGTGCTGCTGCTCAGCACCTTCGACCTGCGGCCGGAGGACCGGGTGCTCGGATGCCTGCCCCTGTTCCACACGTTCGGCCAGACGTGCGCGATGAACGCCACGTTCCGGGCCGGGGCCACGATCGTGATGGTGCCGCGGTTCGACGGCGACACCGCGCTGGGCGTGATGATCGAGCAGAAGTGCACGATCTTCATGGGCGTGCCGACGATGTACATCGGCCTGCTCGACGCGGCATCACGCAACCTCGAGCGCCCGCCGCTGCGCTACGCCGTCTCGGGCGGTGCGGCGATCCCGGTCGCGATGATCGACAAGTTCCGTGAGGCGTTCGGAGCCGACATCTTCGAGGGGTACGGCCTCACCGAGACCTCGCCCGTCGCGACGTTCAACCACGTCGGCCGGGTGCCGCGCCCCGGAACCGTCGGCCAGGCGCTGTGGGGGGTCGAGATCGGCATCGGCAACCCTGAGCCGCAGGAGTCGGTCGAGCTGCTGCCGACGGGCGAGCTCGGCGAGGTGCTCATCCGCGGACACAACCTCATGAAGGGCTACCTCAACCGGCCGGAGGAGACCGCGAAGGCGATCGTCGACGGCTGGTTCCGCACCGGCGACCTCGGAACGCTCGACGAGGACGGCTACCTCACGATCGTCGACCGCACGAAGGACATGATCCTGCGCAACGGATACAACGTCTACCCGCGCGAGGTCGAGGAGGTGCTCGCGCGGCATCCGGATGTCGCCAATAGCGCCGTCTTCGGGATCTCGCACGAGACCCACGGGCAGGAGATCATGGCCGCGGTCATGCTCCGGCCGGGAGCCCTCGCGAGCGGCCAGGACCTCATCGACTTCACGATGGAGCACATCGCGTCGTACAAGTACCCGCGGCACATCCAGATCGTCGATGCGCTCCCGCTCGGGCCGAGCGGCAAGGTGCTCAAGCGCGAGTTGGTGGCGCAGTACGGGTAGGGCGTGCGGGCGCCGGGCTAGCTGGCGGCGCCCGGCACAGCCCATTCGCCAGCGGCGATCGCGTCGGCGTACCGGCGGATATCGGGTCCCGGCTCGTAGTCGATGAAACGATCCTTGAGGCGCGAGTTGAGGTCGGCATAGATCGAGTCGGCATCCGTGCCCGGATCTGATCCCGCGATGTCGAGCACGGCTTCGCGCAGCACGCGGTCGGCGTCGTCGAGAATCTTGGCGCGGGCTTCGTCGTTCCAGCGGATATCGGAGGGGCTCATTCGGCCACGATAGTTTGCCGGGCAGTGGATGTCGGGGGCTTGCGCGTGCCGGAAGAAGAAGCAAGACCGGGCCGACCTCCGCAATACATCGAAGTCGCGCGTGATGTGCGGTGTCGAATCGCCATCTGAGACTTCGGTCGGGCTCGCACTCGGGTGGACTCGTGTGCTGACCCGGGATCCCAGCGAGGTCGATGCGTTACTGGCGCTCCAGCCAATGACGGGCACGGCGTCCCGGATGAGATGGACGGTGTGAGCGCAATGTGTTGACTTAGCAAACTACTTTGCACTACAAAGTAGTCATGCCAGAACCCACGAACCGGCTCGACGACAATGCCTCCGCCGACCCCGCCACGATGCTGGCGATCCTTACGGAGCAGCAGCGCAGGGTCGACCGAGCCCTGCTCGCCCCGGTGCCCTGGCTCTACGTCATCTGGGGAGTCTCCTGGCTCGTCGGCTATTTCCTGCTCTGGTCCACCTGGGATGGCGCCAACCCGTGGTTCCGGGTGCCGGTCGCGCTCGCCGCACCCACGTTCGCGGTTCTGATCATCGGCTCGATTGTGTCATCCGCTGTGATCGGATCGCGGATCAACCGTGGCGTGCGCGGAATCTCGGATTTTGCCGGGATGGTCTACGGTCTGTCCTGGTCGGTCTGTGGTTTCGCCTTTTTTGCCCTCGGTGCCGGGCTCGTCTTCAACGGG
>JAJAZI010000217.1 GCA_026785785.1 Microbacteriaceae bacterium | reverse complement strand
TGGTGAGCGCGGTAGCGGATCGAATCATGGGGTCACGCTTCCCTGAAGCTGTTCGAGGTGGCTGCCGAGCTCGCCGTCGACGGCCGGGTACTCGATAGTTGCCTGCGCGGGCTCGTCGGCCTGACCCTGCACGACGAGCGCCCCGATCCCGGCGCCGACGATGAAGAGCGCGGCGATCGCCGTGACTACCGTGATGAGCCGTCGGCGGTTCGGCCCCTGCCCGAAAGCCCGTGCCGGCGTTGTTCGGGGCGCTCCGTGGACGGGCGCTGCGGGCGCTGCGGGCGCTGCAGTCGCTGCAGGCGCTGCGGTTGCTGCAGGCGCCGCGCGCGCTGCGGGAGTCGCGATGCTCGCGTACCGCGCCGTCGCGTCGTTGGACCCGGCGAAAGGGGCATCCTCGCACGCATCGGCTGGCGCTCCGGTGGCCTGCGCGGCGGTCGGATCGGAGTCGCCTGCCGCGAATTTCTTCGTCGCATCGACGGGTTCTGGCGAATACTGTGCGCTGGGGTCGACGGGAGAGAGAGGGGTGAACGATATGGTCGGCGCATCCTCGCCAGCTCCGCTCGGCAGGGAGAGAGCGATCTCGCGCAGCAGCTCGCTCGCCTCGGCCGCGGTCGCGCGCTCCTCGGGCGTCCGGTTGGTCATCCGCCCCAGTGCCACTATCCACGGCCGGCCCAGGGTGGCGGGGATCTCCGGGTCGCGGGAGAGCCGCGCGGCGATCGCCTCGACGCCAGTGCCGCCGAACGCGCGGGTGCCGGTGAGGCACTCGAGCAGCACTAGACCGAGCGAGTACACATCGCTTGCTGGCCCGATCGGCGTGCCGAGCGCCTGCTCGGGGCTCAGGTAACCGACGGTGCCGATGACCGCGCCGGCGGCGGTCAGATGGGTGCCGTCGATGATCCGCGCGATGCCGAAGTCGGTGAGCTTCGCCCGCGGCCCGGTGGAGCCGGCAGTCTGCGCGGGGATGAGCAGATTGCCCGGCTTGAGGTCGCGATGTACGATGCCGCGCGCGTGCACGTAGGCAAGGGCGTCGGCGATATCGGCGCCGATCATCGCGGTTGTGCGCTCGTCGATGCGGCCCGCGGCGAGTTCGTCGCGCAGGTCGCGCCCATCGACGTACTCGAGTACGAGCGCGACACGGTCGGCCTCATCGGAGATGGCGTCATAGAGCGTGACGAGCGTCGAGTGGTTGAGGCTCGCGAGCAGCTGGATCTCGGAACGCTGGCGACGGAGGTCGTCTGCGTCGGCGAGATCGGCGCGGAACACCTTGAGAGCGACGGTGCGGCCGAGCGCGGTATCCGACGCCCGATACACGGTCGACATTCCGCCCCGGCCGAGCACTTCCTCGATCAGGTAGCGGTCGGAGAGCGTGTTGCCCACCCGCTCGTCGGAGGACGCGCTCCCGGCGGAAGAGGATGTCATGGTTCCCAATCTTAAGGGCGATAGCGGCGCCGCTCGACCCGGCGGGCGCGCGATGCCCCTGCATACAGCACTCCCGGAGCACAGCGCGCGTACTATCGTGTCGTGGAAACCGTCGTGCTCTTCAGTGTGGGCATCCTGATCATGGTCGTCGGCCTGGCCCTTTCGATCGCCCTGCACGAGCTCGGACACTTCGTACCAGCGAAGGTCTTCGGCGTCAGGGTGAGCCAGTTCATGATCGGATTCGGGCCGACCCTCTTCTCGCGCAGGCGCGGCGAAACCGAGTTCGGCGTCAAGGCGATCCCGCTCGGGGGCTACATTTCGATGGCCGGGATGTTCCCTCCCGCGGCGGGCGGCGGGGCGCGCACGGCGAGCACCGGGTTCTTTCAGACCCTCGTCCAGGATGCCAGGACGGCCAGCGCGGACACGGTGACGGCCGGCGACGAGCACCGCACCTTCTATCAGCTGCCCGTGTTCAAGCGCATCATCATCATGCTCGGCGGCCCATTCATGAACCTCGTCATCGCCGTCGTGCTCTACGCGATCGTGCTCGTGGGCTTCGGGGTCGCCCAGCAGTCGACCACGATCGGCAGCGTCTCCGAGTGCGTGCTTGCGGCGACGAGCGAGCGCCAGGAGTGCGTTGCCGGCGACCCGGAGGCCCCCGGGGCCGTCGCTGGGATTCTCCCCGGCGACACCATCGTGAGCATCGGGGGAACGCAGATCGACAGCTGGAATCAGGCGACGGAGATCATCAGGGCGGCGCCCGACCAGGAACTGGACGTGGTCGTCGACCGCGGCGGCTCCGAGGTCGAGCTGACCGCCATCCCGAGCCTGACCGAGCGGTACGTCGTCGACGACACGGGGGAGATCGTCGAGGACGCCGAGGGCGACCCGGTCACCCAGGAGGTCGGGTTCCTCGGCATCGGCGCCGCGATCGAGGTCGTGCAGCAGCCCGTGAGCGCCGTTCTCCCGGCGGTCGGCGACAACATCTCCCGCGTCGTGAACCTCATCCTCAACCTCCCGCAGCGCCTCGTCGACGTCGCGAACGCGGCCTTCGGTCCCGAGGAACGCGACCCGAACGGTCCGATCAGCGTCGTCGGGGTCGGGCGCGTCGCCGGGGAGATCGCGAGCATCGACACGATCCCGGTGGTGGAGCGCGCCTCGGCGCTCATCGGGATCCTCGCGTCGCTGAACGTGGCACTCATGGTGTTCAACCTCGTGCCGTTGCTGCCGCTCGACGGCGGCCACGTCGCCGGAGCGATGTTCGAGGGCATCCGCCGGTTCTTCGCCCGCCTGTTCGGACGCAAGGATCCGGGTCCCGTGGACACAGCCAAGCTCGTGCCGCTCACCCTCGGGGTTGTGGTGATCCTCGGCGCGATGAGCCTTTTACTCATCTACGCCGACATCGTGAAGCCGATCAGCATCTTCTGAGTCAGCCGGCGCGCCCCCGGCGAGCGGTGCAGCGGTCAGCGGTGCAGCGGTCAGCGGCGCAGCAGCAGGGCGTCTCCCTGGCCGCCGCCGCCGCAGAGGGCAACGGCAGCCCGTCCGCTGCCGCGGCGGGCCAGCTCGTGGGCTGCGTGCGTCACCAGGCGGGCTCCCGAGGAGCCGATCGGATGCCCGATCGCGATGGCCCCACCGTGGATGTTCACGATCGCTTCCGACAGGCCGAGATCGCGCGAGGACTGCAGCGCGACGGCGGCGAAGGCCTCGTTGATCTCGACGAAGTCGAGGTCGGATGCTGCCCAGCCCGCCTTCGTCAGTGCGGCGCTGATCGCGCGCGACGGCTGCGAGTGCAGCGAGTTATCCGGACCGGCAACCTGGCCGGCCTGCTCGACGATCGCGAGCCACGGAAGAGAGTTGGCCTCGGCGTAGTCGCGGCTTGCGAGCACAAGTGCGGAGGCGCCGTCGCTCAGCGGTGAGGAATTGCCGGCAGTGATAGTGCCGTCAGCGGTGAACGCGGGGCGGAGTCGGGAGAGCGACTCGACTGTGCTGTCGGGCCGCGTACCCTCATCGGTGCGCAGCACAGTGCTGTCGCCCTTGCGTCCCACGATCTCGACGGGGGCGATCTCGGCGTCGAAGCGCCCGGCCTGCGCGGCCGCGGCGGCCCGCCGGTGCGAGCTCGCGGCGATCTCGTCCTGTTCGGTGCGGGTGAGGCCGAGCAAATTCACGTGCCGCTCTGTCGACTCGCCCATCGACACGGCGTCGAAGGCGTCGGTCAGTCCGTCGTGGGCGGCATGGTCGAGTGCCGAGACCGTTCCGTAGGCCCAGCCGGCCCGGGAGCCCGCGAGCAGGTGCGGCGCGTTCGACATCGACTCCTGCCCTCCGGCCACCACGACGGTCGCCTCACCCGTGCGGATGAGCCGTGCGGCGTCGATGATGGCGCTGAGGCCGGAGAGGCAGACGCGGTTGATCGTTGTGGTCGGCACGTTCCAGCCGAGCCCCGCCTTGATGGCGGCCTGTCTGCTCGGATTCTGCCCCGCGCCTGCCTGGAGCACCTGGCCGAGGATCACGAAGTCCACTGCGGCGGGGTCGATGCCTGACTGCGTGACGGCCGCGCGGATGGCGATGGCACCTAGATCGACAGCGGGCAGGGTCGAGAGCTGGCCCTTGATGCGACCCTGCGGGGTGCGTGCGGCACCGAGGATAACGACGTCGTTCGACATGAGTGGCTCCTTCGCCGGTTGCGTTCATCTTCGACAGTACCCCCGCCGGTTGACACTTTTTACGAGGAACCCTAGAGTCGTGCCAAAACCTGAATTCACTGTCAGGTTAGCGAATTTCGCCCACCCAGGAAAGTTACCGAATGAGCGCGACGGAGCCACGCACGGCCCGCGGCATCGCCACAAAGGCGAAGCTACTGCAGGCGGCCGAGACGGTTTTCGCGCGGGTCGGCTACACGGAGGCGTCGATCGTGCGCATCACCGAGGAGGCGGGCGTCGGACAGGGCACCTTCTACCTCTACTTCGACGGCAAGCTCGCCGTGTTCGAGGAGGTCGTCGAAGACCTCAACCGCCGCGTTCGGCACAGCATGAGCGAGGCCGCCTCGAAGGGCACGACCCGCATCGAGGCGGAGCGGCTCGGATTCCAGGGTTTCTTCGAGTTCACCGCAGCGCACCCCGCGCTCTACCGCATCGTGCGCGAGGCCGAGTTCGTGTCGCCGCGCGCCCTGCGGCGGCACTACACCCGCATCGTCGAGGGCTACACCGAGGGGCTGGAGCACGCCAAGGCGGCGGGCGAGATCGATGCGGACCCGACCGTCGCGGCCTGGATGCTCATGGGCATCGGCGAGATGGTCGGCATGCGCTGGGTGCTGTGGGGAGACAGGGCGGAAAGCACGGAGGACGGCCCGCTCGGCGGGGCACCGGGAGCCGTGCCTCCCGCGGTGTTCGACGAGATGATGCGATTCATCCAGGCGGGGCTGGGCTCGCGTCCACCCGGCTTCGGTTCCGAAACGAAGGAGACACCACAATGACGAGGACACTCCAATGACCACGACACTCGCCGGCCGCAAGGCCCTCGTAACGGGAGCCGCGAGCGGCATCGGCAAGGCCGTGGCCCACGCTCTCGCCGCGGCAGGGGCGCACGTCGTCGTCGCCGACCTCAACGGCGAGGCCGCGGCGACGGTCGCGGATGCGATCGGCGGCGAGGCGTGGCAGGTCGACCTGTCCGACACCGCGGCGCTTGCCGACCTCGCCCTCGACGTCGACATCCTCGTAAACAACGCCGGTATTCAGCATGTGAGTCCGATCGAGAGCTTCGACCCGGCCAAGTTCCACCTCATCCTCAGCCTCATGCTCGAGTCGCCGTTCCTGCTCGTGCGTGCGGCCCTGCCGCACATGTACGCGGGCGGCTACGGGCGAATCATCAACATCAGCTCCGTGCACGGGCTGCGAGCGAGCGAGTTCAAGTCCGCCTACGTGGCCGCGAAGCACGGGCTGGAAGGGCTGTCCAAGGTCACGGCGCTCGAGGGCGGCCCGCATGGCGTCACGAGCAACTGCGTCAACCCCGGCTACGTGCGCACGCCGCTCGTCGACCAGCAGATCGCGGAGCAGGCGATCGCCCACGGCATCCCTGAGTCCGAGGTGATCGAGAAGGTCATGCTCACCGCGAGCGCCATCAAGCGTCTGCTCGAACCGGCCGAGGTCGCTGATCTGGTGCTGTGGCTGAGCGGCGCGACCGCTGGCATGGTCACGGGCGCCTCGTACACGATGGACGGCGGATGGAGCGCACGATGAGCACAACACTTGGCACGAGCTACCGCGCCGCTACCGTTCCCGTTCGCGGCGGCGATCTCGCCGTGGGGGTGTGGGGACCGGACGATGCGCCGACGGTTCTCGCGATCCACGGGATCACCGCCTCGCACCGGGCGTGGGCCCTGCTGGGGTCCCTCGCGCCCGAGCTGCGCATCATCGCCCCCGATCTGCGCGGCCGCGGCCGCAGCAACTCGCTGCCCGGGCCATGGGGCATGCCGGCCCACGCCGACGATGCCGCGGAGGTGCTCGACGCGTTCGGCGTCGAGCGATGTGTCGTGCTCGGCCACTCGATGGGTGGCTTCGTCGCCGCGACCCTCGCGGCGCGGCATCCGACAAGGGTCGCTGAGGTTGTGCTCATCGACGGAGGGCTTCCCATTCCCGCCCCTCCCGGTGTAGCCCCGGAGGACCTGCTGGAGGCGCTCATCGGATCGGCGGCGCGGCGCCTGGCGCTGCGCTTTGCGAGTATCGATAACTACCGTGACTTCTGGCGTGAGCATCCGGCCTTTGCCGGGCACTGGACACCGGCGGTCGAGCAGTACGTCGACTACGACCTCCAGGGCACGGCGCCGGACCTGACCCCCTCCGCCGTGGTCGAGGCAGTCGCGGCGGACGCCGTCCAGCTGGCCGGCGACGAAGGCTATGCCGGGGACCTCGCGAGCATCCGGGTTCCGCTGCATTTCGTCAGGGCGCCGCGGAACCTGTCGAATGAGCTCCCCGGTCTCTATCCCGAGCAAACAGTCGCCGAGTGGGGGGCGCGGCTGCCACACTTGGGCATCCACGAGATCGACGGGGTCAACCACTACACGATCGTGATGGCCGAGCAGGGAATACGCGAGGTGCTCGCGATCGTGCGCCCGGTGATCGCCTCCGCGACGCCGACAGGAACACCGACACGGGAGCGCGCACTATGACAATCGACAAGACAGTGGCGAGCGCCGCGGACGCGGTCGCCGACCTCGTCGACGGAGCCACGATCGCCGTGGGCGGGTTCGGCCTCTGCGGCAACCCGATGGCTCTCATCTCGGCCATTCTCGACCTCGGCGTTCGTGACCTCGAGGTCGTGAGCAACAACTGCGGTGTCGACGACTGGGGCCTCGGCCTGTTGCTCGCCGCGCGCCGCATCCGCAAGATGACGTCGTCGTACGTGGGCGAGAATAAGGAGTTCGAACGGCAGTTCCTCTCCGGCGAGCTCGAGGTCGAGTTGACGCCACAGGGAACACTCGCCGAGAAGCTGCGCGCCGGAGGATCGGGCATTGCCGCGTTCTTCACCCAGACCGGCGTGGGCACCCAGGTCGCGGAGGGAGGGCTGCCGCTGCGCTACGACGGCCACGGCGGGGTCGCCCTGTCCTCGCCGCCGAAGGAGGTGCGCGAGTTCGCCGTGCGCGGGCGTCCGCTCGAATTCGTGCTCGAGAATTCCATCTCGACCGACTTCGCGCTCGTGCACGCGCTGCGCGGCGACCGGCACGGCAACCTCGTCTTCAACAAGTCGGCCCGCAACTTCTCACCGCTCGCCGCGATGGCCGGCCGGATCTGCATCGCCCAGGTCGAGGAGCTCGTCGAGCCTGGCCAGATCGACCCCGACCAGGTGCACCTTCCGGGCATCTACGTGCAGCGGGTGGTCGAGGTCGGCAGCGACATCGAGAAACGCATCGAGAAGCGCACCGTTACGGAAGCTCCGTCCGCCACCGCTCCAGCTGACACCGCCGCATCCGCCGCTGCCGCACCCGCGACCGCCGCATCCGCCACCTCGCACACCGAAGGAGCCTGACCATGGCGCTGACCCGCACCCAGATGGCCGCACGCGCGGCCATGGAGCTGACCGACGGTTCGTATGTGAACCTCGGAATCGGACTGCCGACGCTCGTGCCGAACTACGTGCCGAGCGGGATGACGGTCGTATTGCAGTCCGAGAACGGCATCCTCGGCGTCGGGGCGTACCCGCTCGAGCAGCACGTGGATCCCGACCTCATCAATGCGGGCAAGGAGACCGTGACCCTGCTCCCGGGCTCGGCCTTCTTCGACTCGGCGATGAGCTTCGGCATGATCCGCGGCGGCAAGATCGACGCAGCGATCCTCGGCGCGATGCAGGTCTCGGTCCGAGGCGACCTCGCCAACTGGATGATCCCCGGCAAGATGGTGAAGGGACCCGGCGGTGCGATGGACCTCGTGCACGGGGCCGACCGGGTGATCGTGCTCATGGAGCACGTCGCGCGGGACGGAACCCCCAAGATCGTGAACGAATGCTCCCTCCCGCTCACCGGCCGGCGCGTGGTCGACCGGATCATCACCGACCTCGCCGTGATCGACGTCACCGACGACGGCCTCGTGCTGCGTGAGCTCGCCCCGGGCGTCACCGCCGAGGAGGTGGCCGCCGCCACAGAACCGGCGCTGACCGTGCTGGCGGGCCTCGCGACGGACAGGCTGGTTGTGTCATGACCGCGACGCTGTTCGACGGGATCACCCGCCGCTCCGTGACGACGCCGCGACTCACGGCATCCGTTCTCGAACGCCAGGGACAGGACGGCGGCCCGACCGTCGTCTTCGTCCACGGCAACGTGTCGTCGTCGCTGTTCTGGCAGCCCAGCATGCTCGCACTGCCCCCAGCGGTGCGCGCCCTCGCGATCGACCTGCGCGGCTTCGGCGACAGCGAGACCCTCGATGTCGACGCGACGCGCGGGCTCGGCGACTTCGCCGACGACATCGCGTCAGTGCTGGTCGAACTCGGCGTGCCGAACGCACACTTTGTGGGATGGAGCATGGGCGGCGGTGTGGTGCTGCAGCTGCTGCTCGAGCGCGAGGGGCTCGTCGACGGGCTCACCCTCGTCGCACCGGTCTCGCCCTTCGGTTTCGGCGGCACGGCCGGAGCGGACGGGCGGATGCTGTCGGCCGACGGTGCCGGCACCGGCGGCGGTGGCGGCAACCCCGACTTCATCGCCCGACTCGCGGGGCACGACACGTCCGACGAAGCCGCCTCCCCGCGCGGGGTCTACCGCTCCACCTATGTAAAGAGCCACGAGGCGCTCGACTTCGAGGACATCTGGGTCGAGTCGATGCTCACCACCTCGACCGGGGTCGGCAACTACCCCGGCGATTCGGTGGCATCCGACAGCTGGCCCGGATTCGCCGCGGGCGGGCGGGGAGTGCTCAACACCATGGCGCCGACCAACTTCAACGTGGCGGGCATCGTCGATCTGCCGGTCAAGCCGCCCATCCTGTGGGTGCGTGGCGCCGACGACGTTATCGTCTCGGACACCTCGCTGTTCGACATCAACTTTCTCGGACAGCTCGGCGTGATCCCGGGCTGGCCGGGTGAGGATGACGCCCCGGCGCAGCCGATGATTGCCCAGACCCGCGCGGTGCTCGACGCCTATCAGGCGGCCGGTGGTGTCTACACCGAGCTCGTGCTTCCGGAATGCGGGCACTCGCCGCACCTCGAGCACGCGGCGGCGTTCGACGAGGCGCTCGCCGCAGCGCTGCCGGGGGAGGCCACGCTGGCGGAGTGAGCGACCGCGCCGGCCGGCGCTGGCGCGATGGCGCTGTGGAGATGGCCATGGCGCGCTCGACCTGTCGCGGCCTCGCACTGCAGTACTGTCGGCGGCTCGGCGTAGCGTGGACGGATGAGCCGCACCGCCTGCGCG
Source organism: Microbacteriaceae bacterium (assembly GCA_026785785.1). GTDB lineage: Bacteria > Actinomycetota > Actinomycetes > Actinomycetales > Microbacteriaceae > Marisediminicola. Next base: position 2,255 of record JAJAZI010000217.1, on the reverse strand, counting down.
ATCGCCTCCGAGGCCGGGGGAGCCTGCGGAGCACCGGTCGTGCCCGGTGCACCACTGAACCTCTGCGCCCGGCACCTCCTCGACGCCCACGACTGGGTGGCGCGCGAGGTCGGCGTGACCGACACGCTTCCCTCGCCGTGCCTGGCCTGCGGATCGCGGCTCGGCGTCAAGTACCCCTCAGGCTGGCTCTGTGCCATCTGCGAGTGGAAGGTCGGCGAGATCCCCGACGACGTATTATCCGGGATCGGGGCGCGGGTCGACGTCGTGTACTACCTCCGCTTCCGGGATCGGATCAAGATCGGCACGTCGGGCAATCCGCGCCAGCGGCTGGCGGCGCTCCGTTACGACGAACTGCTCGCATTCGAGCGCGGCGACCGCGTGCTCGAACAGCGGAGGCACGCGCAGTTCGCGGCCCATCGCATCCTCCGTTCCGAGTGGTTCGAGGCGCACGACGCCCTCGCGGAGCACATCGGAATTCTCAGCGATGGCGTCGAGGACCCTTGGGCGCTGCACAAGCTGTGGCTGAGTCAGAGGCTGGCCCTCGGTCGCAGCGTCACCCGGTGAGGTCCGGACTGATCGCTGGGACATCCGCTCCGCGACCCGCGCCCCCTCCCGGCCCGGGGTGCTGTGGAAGCAATCGGCGATCGCCGTCATCGCTGCGATCCGCGACGTCCCGCATGTGCGCATCCAAGCGCGTTCCCGGCATCGGGCAGGTCGGCTACTGATCCGAGGCTCCTTGGCCGCGCGAGGAGTAGTGTCGAGTCATGTCGATCGGACCAATCCTCAGCCTTGACGGGGTGACGGGGCAGGTGGCCACACGACAGGCCGGGCGGTGGGCGCGATCTACGTCGCGGTCGTTGTCGGCGCCGACATCGACCGTCTCTGGCAGCTGACCCAGAACCCGGTGCTGCACGCCCGCTGGGACCTGCGCTTCTCGCGGATCGTCCCGGCCGAAAGCCTCGCCAACGGCGGCTATCGCTTCGACTACGAGCGGAGCCTGCCTCTCCACACGATCCGCACCACGGGCACGTCGCTGGGGGAGTGCGACCGGCCCGACGGCACGAGAACCTCGGTGCTGCGATTCACGACCGCCGACCGCCTCTCGCCACTCGGCGCCGGCCGCGGCTACTGGCGCTACGTGCCCACCGGCCGCGCCGTCACCTTCAGCACCGGCTACGACTACACGCCCGGCTGGGGATGGATGATCGACCGGCTCATTCTGCGCCGCCTGATCGGCTGGATGACGGCGTGGAGCTTCGACCGACTGCGCATCTGGGCGGAGACCGGGACCCCGCCGGAACGCTGGCCCGTCGCATCCGTTCTCTGGTTCTGGAAGTCGGGGCGGCCCCGGGCGTCGCGGTGTTTGCGGCGCCGCGCGGGCGGCCAGTCGATGGATGCGGCGCCGGCGACCCTCGACACGCTGGAGAGTCCATGACTTCGATCTTCGAAACCGCGCTCGGCGAGGACTTCTCCCGGCTGCATCCGATGATGCGCCGCCGCTTCGGTGTCGGGCTGGAGGCGGGGTACGGATGCGTCGGCACCGGCGTGATGAGGTGTATCCGCAGGGGTCCGTGGTGGACGGTCCCCTTCCTGCAACTCGGCAAGGTGCGCAACATCCTCATCCCCGACCACGGTGACGACGTCGTTTTCACGGGCAGAACTTCCCCTACCTCGACCCGTACGGCCGCGAAACGGTGACGTTCGTGCACGAGTACAGCATCCGTTCGGCGCCCAGCCGGTTTGACGCCACGATGATCCTCAGCGGGGGACGGATCCTCGACTACCTCGGAACCCACCAGCACCTCGCGGTGGATCTCGACCTCGAGGCCCTGCCGGACAAATCGCTGCACCTGCGCTCCGGCGCCCAGCGGTTCCATGAGGGCCGAGTGTCGTTGCACTTCCCCATGCTGTTCAGTGGGCGCGCCGACCTGCACGAGAGCTTCGACGACGAGGCCGGGGTGTTCCGCATCCGGATGGAGGTGCGCAACGCGTTCTTCGGCTTCCTGTTCGGCTACGAGGGGGAGTTCACCTGCGAGTTCCCGCCCGCGACGGACGCGGCGCCCCGCCGGGAGCCCCCGCGGCGCGCGCGGCGGGGGGTGGGGGGGCCCGGGGGGGCCCCCCCCGGCCGCCCCCCCCCCCCCCCCGCCGGCCCCCCCCCGGGGGGCGGGGGCTGAGGGCCCGGCGCGCCGCCACCGCGGCCTGGGGGGGGCCCGTGTGGCGGCGCACGACGACCCACGACGGCATCGGCCTTGCCC
>JAJAZI010000216.1 GCA_026785785.1 Microbacteriaceae bacterium | reverse complement strand
GGCGCACGCTTCGACGAGGTCGTCAACCGCCTGGTCGCGAGCGGAGACATCAAGGTGTGGAAGGCACGACACATCCTGGACGTGTTGGAGGGCCGGATCGCCGACACCGGGTCGATTCGCGCGATCCGCACCGCCAGCATCCCGGTGCAGGCTGCTGTCGCAATGCCGGAACCCGCGCCGGCAGAACACGGCGCCAGCTTCGGCTACGGCAAGATCATCCTTCTCGGCGAGCATTCGGTGGTCTACGGACGTCACGCCATCGCGGCACCGATCGGTCTCACCATCCGGGCCGAGGTGACCCGCCAGGAGTACGGCACGGAGTTGGTCATCGCCCGCTGGGATACGGATGCCGCCTACGACCCGATCGGCGCGGGGCTCGCTGAGCAGGTGACCGCCCACATCGCTGAGCGTCTCGGTCTCGCAGGCAAGGGCATGCGTGTCGACGTCTTCCCCCACCTGCCGCGGGCCAGTGGACTGGGTGCCTCAGCCGCCCTCGCCGTGGCGATCATCCGCGCCATGGCTGACCGTTTCGGGCTACCGATCGGCGACAGCGAGGTGTTGAATCTCGCGTTCGAATGCGAACGCATCGTGCACGGAACACCGTCCGGTATCGATAACACGGTCGCCACCTTCGGACGCGCAATCCTGTTCCGCAACCCCGATACGGCATCGGATGCTGCGGCGCCTGTAATCGCGGACATCGTCACACCTCGCCCAATCGAGATCGTGATCGGACTCACTGGCGTGCGTTCGCTCACCTCGCACACCGTCGGTATCGTGCGTGCCGCGCGAGAGAAGAATCCTGCCAGGTACGAGACGATTTTCTCCCAGATCGACGAGCTGGTGCTGGCCGGTGTCGGCGCACTGCGCCGCGGTGATCTCGCGGAGCTCGGTGAGCTGATGAACATGAATCACGGACTGCTCGGTGCCCTGCAGGTCTCGAGCCCGGAGCTCGAGACGCTGGTGGGTGTCGCCAGGCGCGCGGGAGCGCTCGGGGCAAAGCTCACCGGTAGCGGTGGTGGTGGCGCGATGATCGCGGTCACGGAACCCGGCGCCGCAGAATCGGTCGGTTCCGCCATGCGCCAGGCCGGATTCGTGACGTACCTTACCGAGATTCGCTGAGGCACAGCCTGGGTTCCAGCGATCGTCGCAACACTCGCCCTCTCTGAGAGTTGCGACAACCTGCCCGACACAAACACTTCGCCGTCCCGCCCTATCTACCGCGAGGCTGAGAGGAACCGGTTCCTCGACGCGTTCGAACTCCTCTGCAAAGTCAGCCTCACCGCAGGGGAGGTTGGCCTCCATCCCGCCAGTTGCTACCAGTGGTTGGTCGACGCCGGCATCGATGCCAAGAGACACGGCCGGGCCCGCCGCGCAGAGTACTTCCGGTTGCGGGCCTCCGGGGTCGCCCGAGCTGACGCAGCCCGGCACCCCGATTCCCCGAACGAACCACCAACCAATGAAGGCTTCAGTCTGCCCACCGCACAGGCTTCTTCGCGTTGATCGCATTCTTCCCCGCGACCCAAGCAATCCGAACGCCAAACTGCCAAAAAAAGAAGCAGCCCGGCACGGGATCTAACCCGAGCCAAGCTGCTTCGCGCAATTTACCGAAAACTCTCGCGAGATTTCCTGAAACCGCCGGTGTGGACCCTAGGAGATTCGAACTCCTGACCTCCTCGATGCGAACGAGGCGCGCTACCAACTGCGCCAAGGGCCCGCAGTGCTTTTACGATATCAGGATTCCGAGGAGCCGACGTTCGCGGCGCGGCCCGTGGAGCGGTCAGACGGCGCGGCGGCGGCGGAGCGCCTCGTCGAGGTTCGTGACGGTGCTCTCCGTCTCATCGACGATGCCCATCCGTGCGAAGCGGCTGTCGGTGGCGGCGGCGGGACGGACGATGGGGATGACCTTCTCGCTCCGCTCGACCGCGCGGGCGGCGCGCTCGGTCTCCTCCGCCTCGGCGAGCAGCCGGGCGTGGGTCTCGGCGATCGCCGCGTCGGACACGACGGACTGGGTCGGCGGCTTCGACAGATAGAGGGGCTTGGGCACCGGAACAGGGGTCCAGGCCGGCGCACTTGCGGGGATCGACGCCTGCTGCTCGAGAGAGTAGTCGACTAGGCGGCGCGGGGCCGGACGCGCGCCGAGCTCGAAGGCGAGGCGGCGCCGGTCGTGCGCGACCGCGGCCATCGTGCGCAGCAGCAGGCCGGATGCCGTGGCAGCGAGCAGCCCGCTGGCGATGAGGATCGTCGAGACGCCGGCGGCGATCGGCGCGAATCCGAGTGCCACCGTCGCGAGCGACAGGGCGAGCAGCACCGTCGTCGCGGCCCGGGATCGGCGCAGGCGCCTCGCTGCGGGCGAAGTCGCGACGAGCGTCGACGCGATCGCGGGCTTGAGGGTCGCGAGTGTCTGGGCGGCGGCGCGGCTCATCGCTGTCTCCCGGGCGCGTTCGACCGCCCGGGCCCGCTCGAACTCCTGGCGGAGCAGCTTCTGCTGGGCTGCGACGCTGCGGGCGGTCGCTTCCGCGCGCACCGGTGCGGGCAACTCGGCCGTCTCGGCGAGGATCCGCAGGGTTTGCTGCAGCCGCACGGCGTTGCGTTCGGTGGAGACGTACTCGCGCCGACGGAACCAGGTCGGGATCAGGTAGACGAGCCAGAGCACCGCCGCGAGGGCGATGACGACGCTTGATCCAATTCCCTCGAGTCCCATGACTACACGGTAGGTGCCGGGAACGAAATTCGGCCCGATTCGTGAAGGTGTGTCAGCCCGATGCGCCGAGGCGCAGAGGAACCTGCGCCGCGCTCTGGTCGCTCTCCGGAATCATGGCGTTCGCCGTGGGCACGCGGCCATCCAGCCAGCGGCGGAGCACGCCGGTTGCGAGCTCCTCGACGACGAGCGCGAAGCAGAAGTGGTCGCGCCAGTCGCCGTTGATGTGGATGTAGCGGCGGCGGAGCCCCTCGTAGCGGAAGCCGAGCTTCTCGACCACACGCAACGAGGGAACATTCTCCGGTCGGATGCAGATCTCCATGCGGTGCAGGCCCGCGCGGAAGAAGCAGAAGTCCGTCGCGAGCGCCACCGCGGTGGGGGTGACACCCTTGCCAGCGAACCGCTCCGACACCCAGTATCCGATCGTCGCCGACCCGAGCGAGCCGTAGGTGATCGACGACACGTTCAGCTGGCCCGCAAACTCGCCGTCATATTCGATCGCGAACGGGAGCCCCAGACCGGCGCGCGCGTTGGCCTGCAGGCTGCGGATGCTGGCCCGCGTGTCGAAGCTCATCGGACCGTGCGGGTTGGTTGCCTCCCACTTGCGCAACCATCCGCGGTTGTCGAGCAGCTCGCGTTCGAGCGCGCGCGCGTCACGAAGACGGATGGGTCGGATTGTCACCGCACCTTCACGCAATGTGGGAATCGGCGTCACCATTTCGTCAGTCTAGGTTGCTCGCGAAGTCCTTCAGCCAGGGACGCAGGTCGGGCCCGAGATCCTCGCGCTCGACCGCGAGCTGCACGATCGCCTTGATGTAATCAAGCCGGTCTCCGGTGTCGTACCGGCGGCCACGGAAGACGACGCCGTAGACACCGCCGGTCCAGTCGGGGGCCTGCGCCATCTTCTCGAGCGCGTCGGTCAGCTGAATCTCGCCCCCCTTGCCCGGCTCGGTCTTCTCGAGCACGTCGAAGACCTCTGGCCGCAGCACGTAACGCCCGATGATCGCGTAGTTCGAAGGCGCGGTGCCCGGCGCTGGCTTCTCGACGAGGCCGGTGATACGCACGACGTCGTCGGTGTCGGTCTCCTCGATCGTAGCCACACCGTACATGTGGGCGACAGAGGGGTCGACCTCGAGCAGCGCGACGATGCTCGCGTTGCGCTTGCCCTGTTCCTCGATCATGCGGGTCAGCAGCACGTCGCGGGGATCGATGATGTCGTCGCCGAGAAGCACCGCGAACGGCTCCCGTCCGACGTGCATCTTCGCGCGGAGGACCGCGTGGCCCAGGCCCTTGGGGTCGCCCTGGCGCACGTAGTGCACGTCGGCGAGGTCGGTGGAGTAGTTGACCTTCTGCAGACGGTCGGTGTCGCCCTTGCGTTCGAGGGTCGCTTCGAGCTCGCCAACGCGGTCGAAATGGTTCTCGAGGGCGTTCTTGTTGCGCCCGGTGATCATGAGCACGTCGTGCAGTCCCGCGGCAACGGCCTCTTCGACCACGTACTGGATGGCTGGCTTATCCACGACCGGGAGCATCTCTTTGGGCATTGCCTTGGTCGCGGGGAGAAACCTCGTTCCGAGCCCGGCTGCGGGAATAACTGCCTTGGTGATCTCAAATGCCATGGGCTTAGGTTAGCCGGTCGAAGGTTTCTCGCAGATCAACGGTTCCGCCTGCCCTAAGATTGCGATCATGACGGGCGACGCGAGCCACCAGAAGCGCGCCCTCCGGGTAGAGCTGCGAGAGCGCCGCCGCCAGCTGTCCGATCGCGAGCGCGACGCCGCGACTGCCGCCCTGAGCGATCATCTCGTCGATCTTGCCACCCGCCTCCGCGTCACGTCGATCGCCGCCTTCCTGCCCACGTACGACGAGCCCAACATCCGCCCCTTCGTGGACTGGGCGATCGGCCAGGGCATCCGCGTGCTCGTGCCCGTCTCCAGAGACGACGGCCTGCTCGACTGGGCCGTGACCGACGGGCGGCAGGAGACCGAGGGGTTGTACGGAATGCCGGAGCCGGTAGGCGACCTGCTCGGGCCGATCGCGATCAACGACGTCGACCTCATTGTCGTTCCCGCGGCGGCTGTCGACCGGTCCGGCATGAGGCTGGGCTGGGGCCGAGGATACTTCGACCGCACCCTCGGATCGATGGAACGCTGCCCGCCGGTCTATGCTGTTGTATTCGACACGGAGCTGGTCGACTCGGTGCCCGTCGAGGTGCACGACAGAAGCGTGGACGGTGTCATCACACCGAGCGCGATCGTCACCTTCTAGTTCCCACCGGCATCAACACGGAGGTTCTCGTGCCCACCTATTCCTATCGCTGCACCGAGTGCGAGAACGCGTTCGACATTCAGCAGGCGTTCACAGACGACTCGCTGAGTGAGTGCCGCGCCTGCCACGGCCGACTCCGCAAGGTCTTCAGCGCGATCGGTGTGAGCTTCACCGGCTCGGGCTTCTACCGCAACGACTCCCGTACCGACCAGACCTCCGCGACCAGGACGTCTGAGTCCACCGGGTCAGGCAAGTCGGATGCCGGCGCTGGCAAGTCCGATTCGGGATCCGGTAAGTCGGATGCCGGATCCGGCTCGGGCGGGTCCGGCTCAGGCGGGTCCGGCTCAGGCGGCTCCGGCTCGGGCAGCTCCGGCTCGGGCAGCTCGGGTTCGGGCGGCTCCGGTTCGGGCGGCTCCGGTTCGGGCGGCTCCGGTTCGGGCGGCTCCGGTTCGGGCGGCTCCGGTTCGGGCAAGTCCGGCTCCTCCGGCTCGGGCAACTCCGGCTCCTCCCGTTCGTCCCGCGCAGGCTCCCCCTCATCGGCCAAGCCCACCGCATCCATCACGAAGTAGGGGTGGTCATGATCAAGGGTTTCAAGGAATTCATCCTGCGCGGCAACGTGATCGACCTCGCCGTCGCCGTCGTCATCGGCGCGGCCTTCACTGCGATCGTCAACTCGCTCGTCGCGGGCATCTTCAACCCCGCGATCGGAGCGCTGTTCAACGCGGAGAGCCTGAGCAAGGCACTCGTGCTGACCATCCCGACCACGTCGGGCGGCGAGCCGGCGAAGCTTATGTTCGGCTCGGTCATCGCTGCGGCGATCCAGTTCGTGATCGTGGCCGCAGTCGTCTACTTCGCCCTCGTGCTGCCGATCAACCACCTCAAGAAGGCCGCGTTCCTCAAGCAGAAGCAGGAAGAGGCGGCGACTCCCGCCGAGCTGCCTCCGACGGAGACGGAGCTGCTCACCGAGATCCGCGATCTCCTCGCCGGGCGCCCCTCCGCCGAAGGGAACCACAGCCAGCAGACGGCACGCTAGGCACGAGGCCGGTCCGCCTGTCATCGCAGAGCGGGACTCGGCCGCACGTCCATGGCCCGTCACGCCGGCCACGCGCGTCACCGCGGGTGGCCGACCACACGCGGCCACGCGCTTCACCCGCGAATCAAGAAATACCCGCCCACATCGCGGGCTCGCGCGGGTGAAACGCAGTATGGCGGGTAGAACGCGCCATCGCGGGTGAAACGCAGTATGGCGGGTAGAACGCGCCATCGCGGGTGAAACGCATTATGGCGGGTAGAACGCGCCATCGCGGGCATATACGTGCCCAGGCGAGGTGCAACGATCCTGGTGTCGGCCCCAATCGCGCGCTCGCGCTCGCCGAGAGTACGAGTTTCGGCTCTTACCTGGCTCAGAGAAGAACCGTTTTCCGTACTCTCAGCGCCAGAGGCAGACGCCAGTCGCAGACACAACCGCAGCGCCCGGGCCCGGCAACCCCGCGCACGCCGAGAGTACGGGTTTCGGC
>JAJAZI010000215.1 GCA_026785785.1 Microbacteriaceae bacterium | reverse complement strand
GTCCACAACCCCACGTAGACCGGGATGAACACCGCCGGGAGGTTGCGGCGGGCGAGCCAGACGCGGTTGCGTGCGTTGAGCCGGTAGTAGTACGAGTGCCGGGTCGGCTCGATCGCCGGATGATAGGCGACGAGGTCGCCGGCATACCAGACGCGCAGGCCCTGGTCCCACACGCGCCAGGCCAGCTCGATGCCCTCGTGGGCGTAGAAGAACGGCTCGGCCCAACCGCCCGTCGCGTCGAACACCCGACGGGGAAGCAGCACGGCACCCTCCCAGACCGAGAAGACGTTGCCGGAGTGCGTCGCCTCGCCCTTGCGGATGCGCGGAACCCAGCGGCGGGGATTCGTGGCCCCCGATGGGTCGACCACCCGCGGCTGGAGGAGTCCGATGTCGGGCTTGAGCCGAAGCTTTGCGACCGCGTTGCTGAGGAACGTGGTGCTCGGGATGCTCGCGTCATCGTCGAGGAAGAAGAGGTAGTCGCCTGTGACGTGCTCGACGCCGCGGTTGCGCCCGGCGGGGATCCCGAGGTTCTCGGGCAGCGCCAGGCCTCGGACACCGTTCGGAAGACCAACCGGCTGCCATCCGTTCCCGACCACGACGACGTCGAGCTCGACGCCCTCCTGGGCGAGGATGCTGCGGACGCCCCGGTCGAGGTCGGCGGGACGGGTGCCCTGGGTCAGCACCACCACGCCGACCCGCGGCCCCCCGGCCGGCACGCTCAGGAGCGCACCCGCTTCGACGCCATGATGGCCACGAAGTGGCCGACGAGAGCAAGCACCGCGAAGGCCAGCAGCGCGATGAGGAGAATCCGGTCGACGAGCGGGCTGCCGACGACGAGACCCGCTATCGCCGCGACGAGGGCGATGATTGTGAGTTCGACCGAGTGGTAGAGGCGGTGGAAGGGCACGAAGCGGGCCAGCTGGCGAAGCCTGGCCACGAGCCGATGGTTCGGTTCGGCCTCTTCCTTGCGGTCGGCGAGACGCGCGAGGCCGGCGTTGGCGCGTGCAACGTGGACCATGTCGTTGAGCGCCTTGTTGAGCACGATCACGAGCGCGAGCGCGAAGCCGAGGGTCGTCCAGAGATAATCCACCCCAGCGTCAAAGGGGTAGCCGGCGGCGCGGATACCGAGCGCGATCGGAATGAGGGCCTCGGTCGTGTAGTGCCCGACTTTGTCGAGGAACACCCCCGCCGGGGAGCGGGTGTTGCGCCAGCGGGCAACCTCCCCATCGCTGCAGTCGACGAGCATCTGCAGCTGCCCGAGCACGAGCGCGAGAGCCGCGCCGGCGACCCCCGGGACGAGGAGCGCCGCCGCGGTCGACCAGCCCACGAGGATCATCAGGCCCGTGACGCCGTTCGCCGAGATCGTCGTCTTGAGCAGCATCCAAGTCAGGAGGGGAGAGATGTCACGCAGGTAGAGCGACGCCGTCCAGTGCTCCGCGTTGGCGCGCAGCCGCACCTCGGGAGGCTGGGTGACCTCGCGCAGCTCGGCGATGCTTGACGGGCGCTGGCTGGAGTCATGAAGCGACATTCCAGTCACCTTCCTGTGTGTGCCGTGATGTTCCTGGTCAGCTTCAAAAAGCCGAGCACGAAGCCGATGCCCCACGCGAAGTGGATGCACGGCAAGACTACGAGATACCAGAGCGCGCTCCGCACACCGTCGCTGCGCACCACGGGCACCGCGGCGACGACCACGAAGGCGAGGTAGAGGGCGGGCATGGCCAGGACCCACGCGAGGGCGCCGGCCGTGGTTCCGAGCGAGAACAGTCCGATAATGCCGAGCACGAGCCCGACCGTCACCCCCAGCACCATCGCCGGCGGCACGAAGTAGCGAACCGAGTTCGCGCGCGGGAAGCGGCGGGCGAGTTCGCCCCGCCACAGTCCCGTGGCGACGAACTGGCGGATGAGCTTGCGAAGGCTCGAGCGCGGCCGATAGACGACCTTCAGGTCGGGGGTGAACCAGACCGTGCCGCCCGTCGCGCGCAGCCGGCGGTTGAGTTCCCAGTCCTGGCCGCGCTTGATTCCTTCGTCGAAGAGCCCGACCTCGACGAGGCGATGCCGCTGAAACACGCCGAGATAGGCGGTCTCCGACGGCCCCTCCCGGCCACCGACATGGTGCGGGGTACCGCCGAGGCCGGCACGGGCTCCGTAGGCCCTCGCAACGGCCTTCTCGAACGGGGTCTCCCCTTCCGCCTGCATGATGCCGCCGACGTTGTCGGCTCCCGTGCGCAGGAGCGTCGCCACGGCAATCCGGGTGTAGTCCCTCGGCAGCACCGAGTGCGCGTCGACCCTGACCACGATCGGATGCGTCGACGCGCGGATCGCCGCGTTGAGCCCGCCCGGCGTCGAGCCGAGCTCGTTCTCGATCCGGCGGATGCGGGGATCGGCCCGAGCGAGCTCGTCGATCACGTCGTTTGTGCCGTCGACGCTCGGGCCGAGCGCGAGCACGACCTCGCACGGTCCGTCGTAATCCTGACTGGTGAGGCTCAGAACAGCCGACTCGATGTGATCGACCTCGTTGAGAACGGGCATCACGTACGACACCCCGGGAGATGTCTCGCTCGTCACCATGCAGTCCAGTCGTACGGTCGAGCTCTGAGAAATTCGCCTCCGACGGCCGATCCGGGAAGCCTGCCCGAGCCTAACAGCCCGCAATCCCCTTAGCCGAGGGAACCAAGGGTGACCGTTGTCGTGGCGCGCTTTCCGTCGCGTACATAGGTGATTTCGGCTTCGTCTCCGGCGGGAAGCGCGCGTACCTGAGCGGTCAGGTCGGTCTTACCTGTCACCGGGAGATCATTGATAGAGGTGATGATGTCACCGGTCTTGAGCCCGCCGTCGGCGGCGGCTCCACCGGGCGACACCTGCTGGACCTGAGCACCGACGACCTGCGCGGTCTCAGTCGTGACGTCAGACACGGTGGCACCGAGGAGCCCGTGGCTTCCGGTGCCGGTCTCGATCAGCTCCTGCGCGATGCGCTTGGCAACATTGGAGGGAATGGCGAAGCCGACCCCGATGCTTCCGGCGGTCGACTGTCCTCCCCCACCCGCGCTCGCGATCGCGACGTTGATGCCGATGACCTTGCCGTCGCTGTCGAGCAGGGCACCGCCGGAGTTGCCGGGGTTGATCGCGGCGTCCGTCTGGATCACCGACAGGGCGATGGTGGACGATCCCGATGGTGCCGGGCCGCCGGGGTCGGGGGTGTCAAAGCGCCAGAAGTCGAAGGAGTCCTCGTTCGGGTCGGCACCGTCGGGCGCCTCGCCGTCCGGGGTCTCGGGCGCCGCGGACGACGCGACCGTGATGCTGCGGTTGAGCGAGCTCACGATACCGGTCGTGACGGTGTTGGACAGTCCGAGCGGGGCGCCGATCGCGATGGCGGGGTCGCCGACGTTGAGCTTGCTCGAATCGGCGAATTCCGCTGCGGTGAAGTCGTTACCTCCGTCGATCTTGAGGACCGCGAGGTCCGAAATGGGGTCGGATCCGACGATCTTGGCCTTGTAGAGCTTTCCGTCGCTGGCCTGCACCGACACGACGGGGTCTCCTGTCGCACCGTCGAGGGTGACGACGTGGGAGTTGGTGAGCACGTAGCCGTCCTCGCTGAGGATCACGCCCGAGCCTGTTCCGCCCGCGCCGGAGCCGTCGGCCACCGAGATGGTGACGACGGATGGCCCGGCGGCGGCGGCGACCGCGGTCACCGTCGTGGCGTTGGACGCATCGTTCACGGTGATGTTCGCGGGACCGTTCGACGAGTTCGACGTCTCGCTGACCTGCGCGGAGCCCATCGCGATCGCGGTGACGCCAGCGCCGGAGACTCCGCCCACGAGGGCGCCGATGGCGAGCGCGGCGATCAGGCTGACGCTCGACCCGCGCTTCGCCTGGGTGTTCCCGGTCGGTGC
>JAJAZI010000214.1 GCA_026785785.1 Microbacteriaceae bacterium | reverse complement strand
CCCCCCCCCCCCCCCCCCCCCCCCCCCCCCCCCCCCCCCCGCGCCCCCCCCCCCCCCCCCCGCGCCGCCCCCCCCCACTGCCACGATCAGAGAAAACAGGGGCGGACTATGGACGCGATCATCGAAGGGCTGCCGCTCTTCATCGACGGCTTCCTGGTTACGCTGAGCCTGCTCGGCGTCGCCGGGGTGGGTGCGCTCGTCATCGGCATCGTCGTCGCGGCGATGCGGATCTCTCCCGTCGCGTCCCTGCGCATGATCGCGACGGTCTACACGGAGCTCGTTCGCAACACCCCACTGACTCTGGTGCTATTCGGTTGTGCCTTCGCGCTGCCCTACCTCGGGGTGAGGCTCGAATTCTTCACTCTCGCCGCGATCGGTCTCACCGTCTACACCTCCCCGTTCGTGGCCGAGGCGCTCCGATCCGGAGTCAACGGCGTCTCTGTCGGGCAGGCCGAGGCCGCCCGCAGCATCGGGCTCACCTTCGGTCAGACCCTCGGGTTCATCGTGATGCCGCAGGCCATCCGCATGGTCATCCCGCCGCTCATCAACGTCTTCATCGCCCTGACGAAGAACACCTCCGTTGCGGGCGGGTTCTTCGTTCTCGAACTCTTCGCGCAGTCCCGCCGAGTCATCAACGATCGGGGAGACGAAGTGCTCGCGATCCTGCTCTCGGTCGCGTTCTTCTACCTCATCATCACCGTGCCCCTCGGCCTCATCGCCGGGGTCATCGAAAAGCGAGTGGCGGTCCTCCGATGAGCCAGTCCGTTCTTTACGACGCCCCGGGCCCGCGCGCCATCCGTCGGTCGCGGGTCCTCTCGGTCGTCTCGGCCCTGCTCATCGCGCTCGGCATCGCCTGGCTGATCTTCACCCTCGCCGCGCCGCGCGAGACCGCTGGCGGCTCCACCCAGGTCGGACTCTTCGACGCGAGCCGTTGGGACATTCTGCTCGATCTCGCCTTCTGGCGCGCGATCGGGCGAGGAGTGCTCGCAACCCTGCGGATGGCTGGTGTCGCCGCCGTGCTCGCGATGGTCATCGGCATCCTCTTCTCCTTCGGGCGCACCGCGCGCACGTCATGGATCCGCGTGCCGACCGCGGTGCTGCTCGAGTTCTTCCGGGGCATGCCCGTACTGCTCATGATGCTCTTCGTGCTGCTCGTTTTCGCCTCCGGCGCGTACGTCGCCGGCGTCGCGGCCCTCGCCGTGTACAACGGCGCCCTGATCGGGGAGATCCTGCGCGCCGGAATCGCCTCACTGCCGCGCGGTCAGGCCGAGGCGGGCCTCGCGATCGGCCTCACCCCGATCGCCACCCGATTCCTCATCGAGTTTCCGCAGGCGTTCCGCCAGATGCTGCCGATCATCATCGCGCAGATGGTCGTGCTGCTCAAGGACACCGCTCTCGCCTTCATCGTCGGGTACCCGGAGCTGCTGCGCATCGGCGTCCAGCAGCTCGCCAATTTCTACGGCAACGCCTACTTCTTCACCCTCTTCTTCGTCGTGCTCGTGATCTACCTCGTCATCAATCTCTCGCTCTCCTGGGTTGCGCGCTTCGTCGCGCGGCGCACCGGCAGCAAGGCCGTTGTCGCGAAGATCCCGAAGCGCGGCATCTTTGGAAGGGACGGCGGTACCGCTGCGTCCACGGCCGACAGTGCGGCCGATAAGTCCTAACCCGCACTAAACTCGACTCTTGTGTCTGAGTCCCTACCCCTGAACGAGCAGAACGTCGGCGCTGCCGTGGATGCTGCCCTTGCCGCCCTCGCATCGGCGACGACCTCGTCGAGCCTCAAGGCCGCGCGAGCCGAGCATCTCGGGGAGCACTCCGCCCTCGCGGCGTTCAACGCATCGATCAAGACCTTGCCGAACGACCAGAAGTCGGCCGCCGGCAAGCTTGTCGGCCAGGCGAAGGCACGCCTCACCCAGGCGTTCGAGGCGCGCGTCACCGAGGTGTCGGCGGCGGAGGAGTCCGAGCGTCTCGCCGCGGAGAGCGTCGACGTGACGGCTGCGGCATCCCGCTGGACGCCCGGCGCCCGGCATCCGCTCAACCTCCTCATGGAGCAGATCGGCGACATCTTCATCGGCATGGGCTGGGAGATCGCGGAGGGCCCGGAGCTGGAGAACGAGTGGTTCAACTTCGACTCGATGAACTTCGACGAGGACCACCCGGCGCGCGCGATGCAGGACACCTTCTTCGTCGACCCGATCGACAAGCACCTCGTGCTGCGCACCCACACGAGTCCCGTGCAGACCCGCTCGATGCTCGAGCGCACCCCGCCGATCTACGTCGTCGCGCCCGGCCGCACCTTCCGCACCGACGAGCTCGACGCGACCCACACCCCGGTGTTCCACCAGGTCGAGGGCCTCGCCGTCGACAAGGGCCTCACGATGGCGCACCTGCGCGGCACGCTTGAGCACTTCGCCCGCCTGATGTTCGGCGACGAGGCGAGAATCCGGCTGCGCCCGAACTACTTCCCCTTCACTGAGCCGAGCGCCGAAATGGATGTCTGGCAGCCGAACGCCAAGGGCGGGGCGCGCTGGGTGGAGTGGGGCGGCTGCGGCATGATCAACCGCAACGTGCTGCTCGCCTCCGGCATCGACCCCGATGTCTATCAAGGCTTCGCCTTCGGCATGGGCATCGAGCGCACCCTCATGTTCCAGAACGGCCTCACCGACATGCGCGACATGGTCGAGGGCGACATCCGATTCAGCACGCAGTTTGGAATGGTCCTCTGATGCGCGTCCCCTTGAGTTGGCTCGCCGAGTTCGTCGACCTCGTGCCCGGTTCGAGCACCGACGACATCCATGCCGCGCTCGTCAAGGTCGGCCTCGAGGAAGAGGGAGTGCACGGCTTCGAGCTGAGCGGACCCATCGTCGTCGGCGCCGTGCTCGACTTCGTCGACGAGCCGCAGACCAACGGCAAGACCATCCGCTGGTGCCAGGTCGACGTCGGTGAGGACGTGCCCCGCGGCATCGTCTGCGGCGCGCACAACTTCGCCGCCGGCGACAAGGTCGTCGTGTCGCTGCCCGGGGCCGTGCTGCCCGGGCCGTTCCCGATCGCCGCCCGCACCACCTACGGCCACGTCTCCGACGGCATGATCGCCTCGGCCAAGGAGCTCGGCCTCGGCGAGGAGCACGCCGGGATCCTCGTGCTGTCCACCCTCGGGCTCGACCCGGCGGTCGGCACGGATGCCGTCGCGCTGCTCGGTCTGGACGACTCGGCCGTCGAGGTCAACGTCACCCCCGACCGCGGCTACGCCTTCTCGATCCGCGGCATCGCCCGCGAGTACAGCCACGCCACCGGCGCGACCTTCCGCGACCCCGCCGCCGGCGTTCCCGCGCACGAGCGCGCCGAGGGAGCGGCGGTCTTCCCCGTCACCATCGACGACCGCGCCCCCATCCGCGGTCGCATAGGCTCCACGGTGTTCGTCACGCGCGTCGTGCGCGGAGTCGACCCGACCCGGCCCACGCCCGCCTGGATGGTCGCGCGGTTGACCCTCGCCGGCATCCGCTCGATCTCGCTCGTCGTCGATATCACCAACTACGTGATGCTCGAACTCGGCCAGCCGGTCCACGGCTACGACCTCGACAAGCTCACCGGCGGAATCACCGTGCGCCGCGCCGAGCCGGGGGAAAGCATCGTCACCCTCGACGACCAGACGCGCAAGGT
>JAJAZI010000213.1 GCA_026785785.1 Microbacteriaceae bacterium | reverse complement strand
GAGGGCAACTACCTGCTGCACGATCAGGGCGGCTGGCAGCGGGTCGCGCCACTGCTCGACCTGGCCCTGTTCGTGGGGCTCGAGCGCGACATCCGACTCGCCCGGCTCGTCGCGCGGCATAAGCGGTACGGCAAGTCCGCTGCGGATGCTGGAGCCTGGGCACTCGGGCCCGACGAGGCCAACGCCCGGCTGATCGACCGCACCGCTGCCCGCGCCGATCACGAGGTGCGGTTGGCCTGAACTGGTGAGCTCCTAGCGAGTCACCTCGCGTCGAGCGCTCGCGAGCCCCGCTTCGGCTCGGGCGCGGGCTGGCGCTCCCTGACGCGGGCGAGATCCGTGGCCGCCAGCGGCTCGTTCCACGACTTGATAATCGCCCAGGCGACGGCGGTGATCGGCACCGAGAGCAGGGTGCCCACGATGCCGCCGAGAATCGTGCCGGCGGTCAGCGCGAGCAACACGACGAGCGAGTACAGCTTGATCGTCTTGCCGAGCACGACAGGCTGCAGGAAGTTGCCCTCGAGCTGGTTCACCGCGATCACGACGACTCCGACCCAGATTGCGGCGGTCACGTCCACGGTCACGAGCGCGACGAGCGCCGCGATGACACCCGAGAGTGTGGCGCCGACGATCGGGATGAACGCACCGATGAACACAATGACGGCGAGGGGCAGCGCAAGCGGAACCTGCAGAATCACGAGCGCGAGCCCGATGAAGAAGGCGTCGACGAAGGCGACAATGGCAGTGCCGCGCACGTAGCCGCCGAGCGTCTCAACCGCGCGCGAGCCCGCACGCTCCGCCTTGACATGCTTGATCGGGCTGAGTGGCTTGATCAGGAACGCCCAGATCATCGGGCCGTCCTTGGTGAAGAAGAACAGCACGAAGAGTCCCAGCACAATCCCGGTGATGAACTCGATCACGGTCGTGACCCCCGCGAGGGCGCCCGATCCGAACTGGCTGCTCGTCGCGAAGGCGATGATCGCCTCGCGGGCGTCGTCGATCTGCTGCTGGTCGATCGGCAGCGGCCCGTTCTCGATGAACGCGATGATCTCGTCGATGCCTGTGCTGACGGATTGCGCCAGTTCGTCGAACTGCGACTGCACCCCCACCACCGCGACCGTGACAATGCCGCCGAACGCCGAGACACCGAGCAGCAGTGCGATGACGGCGGCGAGGGTGCGTGACATCCATCTCTGCAGCAGCGCGACGAGCGGGCTCAGCGCCGACGCGAGGATCAGCGCGATGATCACCGGGATCATCACGAGCTTGAGCTGAATAAAGGAGTACACCGCTGCGATGGCCAGCACGAGCAGCAGAAGAACCTGTGCCGAGCGGATTGCGGACCGCCCGAGGGAGTCGCTCCAGAGCCGGGCGGGCGCGTTCGTTAGCGCGTCCGTCGCATCCTGAATCTGGGTGCTCCGTGATTTCCTGAACATTCCACCCCTCTCGGTAGGTTTTGACATTACCCGCTGGGGCGCGCGGCACCGCGGAGGCGGCCCCACGGCATCCGGATTCGGCCCCCGCAGCGCGGTAGACTGGCCTTCCCAATCCCACGAATGCCCCTGGAGTCATCGGTGCCCACAATCGTCGTCGAGGTCATGCCCAAGGCCGTTTTGCTCGATCCCCAGGGCAAGGCCGTCGCCGGCGCCCTGCACCGCCTCGGCAAGTCCCGCTTCACCGATGTGAGGCTCGGCAAGCGTTTCGAGATCGCCTTCGAGGGGGATGCCGATGAGGCGACCCTCGCCGAGGTGCGCGAGCTCGCCGAGTCGATGCTCTCCAACTCCGTCATCGAGGATGTCGTGAGCGTGCACTTCGTCGGTTCCGGATCGCAGACCGACGGCGCCCACGTGGCGGGAACGCCCGTCGAGGCATCCTGATGCGCATTGGCGTCGTCACCTTTCCCGGAAGCCTCGACGACCGGGATGCCCAGCGCGCCGTCCGGCTCGCCGGCGCCACCCCCGTCGCCCTCTGGCACGGCGAGCACGACCTTCACGGCGTCGACGCCATCGTGCTTCCCGGCGGCTTCAGCTACGGCGACTACCTGCGCGCGGGCGCGATCGCGAGCCTCTCGCCGATAATGGCGGAGGTCATCGCAGCCGCGAACCGTGGAGTGCCGGTGCTCGGAATCTGCAACGGCTTCCAGATGCTCGCCGAGGCGCACCTGCTCGACGGCGGGCTCATTCGCAACGACCACGGCACGTTCATTTGCCGCGACCAGAAGCTGCGCGTGGAGAACATCTCCACGGCGTGGACGAACGGCTACGCGCCCGGCACCGAGATCACGATCCCGCTGAAGAACGGCGAGGGCGGATTCGTTGCGGATGCCGAGACCATCGCTCGCCTCGAGGGGGAGGGCCAGGTCGCCTTCCGTTACCTCGGGCTGAACCCGAACGGCTCGATCAACGACATCGCCGGCGTGACGAACGCGCGCGGCAACGTCGTCGGCCTCATGCCGCATCCGGAGCACGCGATCGAGGAGGGCTTCGGCCCCGACACGGATGCCGCGATGCGCTCGGGCACCGACGGCCTGACGATCTTCACCTCGGCGATCGCGGCGCTCGCGGGGGTCTGAGCCCGTCACCGCCTGCTGCTCTGCACAGTAGCCGCCGGTTGAGCAGGGCGCGCAGTAGCCGCCGGTTGAGCAGGGCGCGCAGTAGCCGCCGGTTGAGCAGCACGCCGGTTGAGCAGGGGGCGCAGCGACCGCAGGTGTCGCTGCGCGATGTCGCCAAAGTCGGAATCTGGCGCGGGCTGTGGTGCGGCAAGCGCCCAGCGACGGGTCAGCAGCGCCCCCGGCGCCCCGTCCCGCGGCGCAACTCCGACT
>JAJAZI010000212.1 GCA_026785785.1 Microbacteriaceae bacterium | reverse complement strand
GCCACCCATCGATGGCCACGAACACGCGCATCCATCCCCGCACGGTGTCGACACGGTCGCTGCGCGACCTGTTCAACCGGCCGCGGGAGGGCTAAGCCCGCGGGTCCTCCGCCGAGCCGTCGCCCTGTTCGTGCGGACGGTCGTCGCTGGTGTCGTTGAGTAGGTCCTCGATCGCTTGATCGACGTCGTCGTGGGCCGGTGTGGTCGAGGTCAGCCTCGCGATGAGGGCCGACGGGTCGTCGATGTCGCCCGAGCCCGGCAGCACATCCGGGTGGGACCACAGCTCGTCCCGGCGCTCGGCGCCGACGGCATCCGTCACCTTCTGCCACATGGCGGCGGCCTCGCGCAGGCGGCGCGGTCGCAACTCGAGGCCGACGAGGGTCGAGAACGCCGACTCGGCCGGTCCGCCGGCGGCGCGACGGCGCCGCACGGTCTCGGCGATCGCGGCCGACTTCGGCAGTCGCGTCGTCGCCTGCGCCGTGACGACATCGACCCAGCCCTCGACGAGGGCGAGCATCGTCTCGAGCCGGTCGAGTGCGCCTCGCTGGGCCTCCGACTTCGGCGGGATAAGCGCCCCGCTCGCCATGGCCTGGCGGAGCTCCTCCGGGTTCGACGGATCGAAGTCCGAGGCGAGCTGTGCCATGAGATCCGTGTCGATGCGGATGCCGTGGGCGAAGCCGGTGATCGACGTCATCAACTGCAGGCGGAGCCATTTCGCGTGCCGGAACAGCCGCGCATGGGCGAGTTCGCGCACGGCGAGATAGAGCCGGATCTGGTCGGGCTCGATGTCGAGCCCCTCGCCGAACGGCGCAACGTTCTGGGGGAGGATCGCGGCCTGGAGCTCCGTGCCGTTGGTCGAGTCGAGCAGGGGGATGCCGATGTCTCCTCCGGAGACCACCTCGCCCGAGAGCTGCCCGACGACCTGGCCGAGCTGCATCGCGAACAGGGTTCCGCCGATGTTGCGCATGAGCTTGCTCGCGCTATCGAGCATTTCCGTCATCTCCTCCGGCGCCTGCTGGCGCAGCACGTCGGTGAGGGCGTCGGAGATGCTCAGTGCGACGGGCTCGGCCAGCTGGGTCCAGACGGGCATGGTCGCCTTGACCCACTCCGTCCTCGTCATCAGCCGAGGGGTGACGGTGAGCTCGGAGACGTAGGTGGCCTCGCTGAGCCACAGCGCGGCGATGCCGTAGGCCTGCTCAACGGCGGCCCGGTCGGCGGGAGTCGTCGGCTGCGCCTCACTCGTCGCGATCGCGGTCGCCTGCTGGCGCGCGATCTCCCAGTTGACTCCCTCACCGCTGTACTGCATCGCGGCCTGCAACTGGGCCATCAGCTGCGCGACCATGGCCGGGTCGTCGGGCAGGCCCGCCGCGCTCGCGAGCTTGGCGGGGTCAATGTCGGAGTTGCCCGACAGTAACTCGCGCAGCATGTCCCGGAACTCATCGTCCGGCTCTTGCTGAGGATCTTCAGGCATGCAAACTACGCTAGCCCGTGTGCAGCGGGGGGTGGCTGGATTTTGACCTCGGCTGCGCGTCTGGTCGTGCGCCCGTGGCGAACACACCGCCGAACTTCGAACGCACGGGACCGATCCGGCCCGGGAATGGACTGTAATGGCGCTCTTCTCGAACGACCGTCCCGAGCCGTCGCGAGGGTCACGGCGCCGGCTCCGCGCCGGCAGGACGCTCCTCACGGTCGGCATCGTCGGCGCGCTCGCGCTCTCATTCATCCCGTCGCCCTATGTCATCGAGCGCCCAGGACCCGTCTTCGACACCCTCGGCGAGGTGAGCGTCGAGGGGGAGACCGTTCCGCTGATCTCCATTCCCGGCGAGGAGACCTACCCGACCGAGGGAACGCTCAGCATGCTCACGGTCAACGTGGTGGGCAATCGCGAGACCAGGCCCAACTGGTTCGAGGTCATCACTTCCTGGGGCAACCCGAGCCGGGCGGTCCTTCCCCTCGATGAGGTATTCCCCCCGGGGCAGAGCGTCGAGCAGTCGAACGAGCAGAGCGCCGTCGACATGCAGAACTCCCAGAAGGACGCGGTCGCCGCGTCGCTCACCGCGCTCGGCTACCCGCTCGAGGCCACGCTGACGGTGGCCGGATTCTCGCCCGACTCGCCCTCGGACGGCATCCTGATGGAGGGCGACGAGATCCTGCGCGTGAACGGCGAGGACCCCCTCGACGTCACGCAGCTGCGCTCGATCATCGCCGAGAACGGCACCGAGTCACCGGTGATGATCGAGATCGCCCGGGCCAACAGCCCGGAAACGGTCGAGGTGACCCCGCGGGAGAATCCCGATGGCGATGGCAACCCGATCGTGGGAATCACCGTCGGCGCCGACTACGACTTCCCGTTCGACGTCAAGATCCAGCTCGAGAAGGTCGGCGGCCCGAGCGCCGGAATGATGTTCGCCCTCGGAATCATCGACAAGCTCACCCCGGGGGCACTCAACGGCGGTCAGGACATCGCCGGCACCGGCACGATCGCGGTCGACGGCTCGGTCGGTCCGATCGGCGGCATCCGGCAGAAGCTCTACGGCGCGAAGGACGGCGGCGCCGAGTTCTTCCTCGCTCCCGCGGCGAACTGCGGCGAGGTCGCCGGCAACATCCCCGACGGCCTCACGGTGTTCGCCGTCGACACGCTCGACGATGCGCTCGCGGCGCTCGAGGTCGTTGCGCAGGGCGGCGACATCGCCGCGCTGCCCGGCTGCGACGGCTGATCGAGCGCTCTCCGGGGAGCCCGTGGGAGATCTCGCAGCGCAGGCAGCTTAAGGCCGCGCAGGCCCCTTAAGATAGAAACACACAGCCATCTACAGCCAGGAGCAGTCTCTTGACTTCCACGGAAGCACGTCCAGCCTCGCGTACGCGGGCACCACTCGCCATCGCAGCCGGAGTAATCGCCGCACTCGTAGTCATCTTCTTCATTTTTGCCAGTCTCTATACCGACTGGCTGTGGTTTGACCAGCTCGGATTCGCGAACGTGTTGACGACAGGGTGGATCGCTGCGTCGGTGATGTTCCTCATCGGCTTCCTCTCGATGGCGGTGCCCGTCTACCTGAGCATCGCGCTCGCGTTCAAAGCGCGCCCGGTCTACGCCAAGCTCAACTCGCAGCTCGACCGCTACCAGCAGGTCATCGAGCCGCTCCGTCGCCTCGCGATGATCGGCATCCCCGCCGTGCTCGGGCTGTTCGCCGGCGTCGCGACCTCGTCGCGCTGGCCGGTGGCCCTGCAGTGGCTCAATCGCACGCCCAGTGGTGAGACCGACCCGCAGTTCGGCCTCGACATCTCGTTCTACCTGTTCGAGCTGCCGTTCTACCAGTCCGTGGTCGCCTTCGCGTCGGCCATCGTGCTCATCTCCGGCATCGCGGCCCTCGCGACCTCCTACCTCTACGGCGCCATCCGCATCAACGGGCGCGAGGTGCGCATCTCCAAGCCCGCCCGCATCCAGCTCGCGATCATCGCCGCCGTGTACCTCGCCGTGCAAGCGGTCAGCATCTGGCTCGACCAGTACGCGACCCTCGTGCAGAGCAGCAGCGACCTGCTCGTCGGCGCCTCCTACGCCGACGTCAATGCCGTGATCCCGGGCCGCGCGATCCTCGCCGGAATCGCCGCGATCGTGGCGGTGCTCTTCATCGTGACCGCAATCATCGGGCGCTGGCGCCTGCCCATCGTCGGCACCGCGCTGCTCATCGTCAGCAGCCTGCTGATCGGATCGGTCTATCCGTGGATCGTGCAGCGCTTCCAGGTCGCACCGGACGTGCGCAGCGTCGAGGCTCCGTACATCGAGCGCAACATCGAGGCCACCCGCGCCGCGTACGACGTCGCCGACGTCGAGGAGGAGCGGTTCGAGCCGTCGACCGACACCGAGGCCGGCGCGCTGCGCAACGATGCCGAGACGACCGCGAACATCCGCATCATCGACCCGGCGCTCGTCACGCGCACCTTCGCGCAGCTCGAGCAGTTCCGCCAGTACTATCAGTTTGCCCCCGAACTCGACGTCGACCGCTACGAGATCGACGGCAAGGTGCAAGACACCGTCATCGCTGTGCGTGAGCTCAACCTCGACGGCCTCGGCGGCGCGAACACCTTCTACAACCGCACCTTCGTCTACACCCACGGCTACGGCGTCGTTGCGGCGTTCGGAAACCAGCGGTCGGCCGAGGGCCTCCCCGTGTTCCTGCAGTCGGGAATCCCGAACGACGGGGCACTGGGCAACAAGTTCGAGCCGCGCATCTACTTCGGCGAGCAGTCCCCTCCGTTCTCGATCGTCGGCGCACCAGAAGGCACCCGCTCGGTCGAGCTCGACTTCCCGTCGGATGACGCGGAGGGCGCCGAGAACGCCACGACCACCTATGCCGCCGACGGCGGACCGGCGCTCGACAACGTGTTCAAGAAGGTGCTCTACGCGATCAAGTTCCAGTCGGAGCAGATCTTCCTGTCCGGTGCGGTCAACGACGAGTCGCAGATCCTCTACGACCGTGACCCGAAGCAGCGCGTTCAGAAGGTCGCCCCGTACCTCACGCTCGACAGCGACGCCTACCCGGCGGTTGTCGACGACAAGGTGGTCTGGATCGTCGACGGCTACACGACGAGCGAAAACTATCCGTACTCGGACGTCAAGCAGCTCAGCAACGCGATCGTCGACACCTACACGCCGACTCCCGCCTATGCGATCGACAACATCAACTACATCCGCAACTCGGTGAAGGCGACAGTCGACGCGTACACCGGCGAGGTCACCCTGTATGCCTGGGACGACGAGGACCCGATCCTGAAGACCTGGCAGAAGATCTTCCCGACCACGGTCGTGCCGATGAGCGAGATGTCAGGCGACCTGCTGAGCCACGTGCGCTACCCGGCCGACCTGTTCAAGGTGCAGCGCCAGATCCTGAGCACCTACCACGTGACCGACAGCGACTCGTTCTATTCGAGCGATGACGCGTGGATCACGCCAAACGACCCGACGAAGACCTCCGCTACCGCGGAGTTCCAGCCGCCGTACTACCTCACCATGCAGGTGCCGGGTGCGGACCAGCCGAACTTCTCGCTCTACACGACCTTCATCCCGCAGTCATCCGGTGAGGGCACGAGAAACGTACTCACGGGCTACATGGCCGTGAACGCGGATGCCGGGAGCACGGCAGGCGAGGTGGCGGACACCTATGGCAAGTTCACGCTGCTGACCCTGCCGAAGCAGAACACCGTTCCGGGTCCGGGCCAGGTGCAGAACAACTTCACCACCGACACAGAGGTGGCCAACCAGCTCGCGCTCCTGGCGCGGGGTGACACCGAGATCGTGCGCGGTAACCTGCTGACCCTGCCTGTCGGCGGCGGACTGCTCTACGTGCAGCCCGTCTACGTGCAGTCGACCGCGGAAACGACCTTCCCGGTCCTGCGCAAGGTGCTCGTTTCATTCGGCGACAAGATCGGCTTCGAGGACACCCTTGACGCCGCGCTGAATTCCGTGTTCGGGGGAGACTCAGGTGCGACGGCGGGCGACGAGGACGTGGTGGTCACGCCGACCGATCCGACCGAGCCGGTCGATCCCGACGCCCCTGCGCCAGAGACGCCGACAACGCCGACCACGCCGAGTGACAGCCCGGCGCTCGCTGCGGCGCTCGAGGACGCCCGCCAGGCTCTCCTTGACCGTGCGGCCGCCTACGCGACCAACGACCTGGTCGCCGCTGCGCAGGCCGACGAAGCACTGCAGGCTGCTATCGAGCGGGCGATCGCCGCGTCGCCGTAGTTCACGACGAACGGGGGCGGAGTCCTGATGCCAATGGCACCGGGTTCCGCCCTTCGTCGTTTCGCGGGCGCATCTGGAGGCGGTCGCATATGGTGCCCGTGGCCGCGAGCGGAAATCGGCGGTCAAATACTCTGGTATCGTTGTAACCACGCCGCGGGGTGGAGCAGTTCGGTAGCTCGCTGGGCTCATAACCCAGAGGTCGCAGGTTCAAATCCTGTCCCCGCAACAAAGGGTCATTCCGGAAATAGTCGCAAGAGATTCCGGATATCGACTGAAAAAGGACCGTAACGGTTGAAAAACCGTTCCGGTCCTTTTTTGTTTCCCGGGATCGGTCGCTTCTGCCGATCCGAAGGTCGCCAGATCCCGTTGAATGACGATTCGACCCGCTTCGGGGCAGGTCGAATTGTTCTGATTGTGCGGGAGATGTGCGAGTGAACCGCGTCCGAGCGCAGGACCCCGAATTCGATGCCGATTACCGACAACACATGCCGACGGTTGAACGCTCCATCGCGTGGATGCCGTGCAAGTCTCGCCTGGTTCCATACAGCGGCGAGTTGAAGAACAACGCGTCGTGGGTGAATCGTGCGGCCAGCATCAACCTCGAACGATTCCTCAGTCACGGCCTGACCCACCAAAACGGAGCCTCGGCACTGGGATAACAACCCGGGGGACGATAGCGGCCACGGCCACGAGCCGGAGGCAGCGACCATGCACTGCAGGCGCCCCGCACGACTTGCTGGGCCTGTCCATGGGCGCGATATCAGCGGTGTCCTACCCGCTGGCCGACGCCACATTGGCGTCGGCTCGCGGAAGCAATCGTGGAAGGACATCGGAGAGGGTCACGACGCCCCGGAAACGCCCGTCGTCGACGACGATCGTGAGCTGCTGGCTCGTTGCGCGCATTCGGGCAAGTGTCTCGTAGACCGGGGTGGCCCCCGCGAGCACGAGCGCCGGTCGCGCGAGCGGAGCGGCGGGGGCGTCGAGCGCCTCGAGCAGGGTGTCCCGCACGTGAACGACGCGGGGGATGTCCACCGCGGGATTGCCGATGAGGATGCGCATGTGGCCGGAGTCCGCGGCCGCACGCTGCACGTCGGCGACGGTCGCGCCGTGCGGCACCACGGTGGGTGTGGTGCTCACGTCGACCAACTCGTCCAGCCGCAGCGTTTCGAGCTCGATCGCGCCTTCGAGGGGGGGCCTGAAGGAGGCGTCGAGTGCGCCCGTCCGCGCTGACAGCTGGACGAGATAGCGGATGGTCTCGGCGTTCTGGCCACCCACGGCAGCGCTTTCCACGGGGACCACACCCGACGCGCGCACGAGCTTGTTCGCGAGGCGGTTCACCCACTTCAGTAGCGGTCGAAATGGCCAGATGAAGATGCGGGAAGGGATGCCGATTACTTTCGCCGCCGTCTCCGGATGTGCGATCGCCCACGATTTGGGTGCCATTTCTC
>JAJAZI010000211.1 GCA_026785785.1 Microbacteriaceae bacterium | reverse complement strand
GCCGTAGCCCGAGAACTTAAACCCGCCGTGGGGCATCTCGGCAATCAGCAGCATGTGGGTGTTGACCCAGACCGCTCCGAAATCGAGGTCGCGGGCGACCCGCATCGCGGCGGCGTGGTAGCGTGTCCACACGCTCGATGCGAGCGGGTACCGCACATCATAAGCCATCGCCATCGCCCTCGTCACCGCCTCTTCCTCGGTCGAGAACGACTGAACGGTGATCACCGGTCCGAATGTCTCGTCCTGCACGATCGAATCGGTCTGCCGCACGTTCGTCACGATCGTCGGTTCGAAGAAGAAGCCGACGTTGCCCACCGGATGCCCGCCCGTCGCGATCGTCGCGTGAGCGGGAATGTCCTCGACCTTGCGGCACACTGAGTGGTAGTGGTTGACGTTGTTGAGTGGACCGAAGTAGTTCTCGCTCTTCGTCGTCGACCCGGTAGTCCGCGCACACGCTGCCGAGCACGATGCTCACCACCCCGTCGGGCAGGTACTCGCCGCTCGGTGTCGCGAAGTGCCCGTTGTCGAAGTTCTGCAGTTCCGGGGTCGCCACCGATCTCTCCCTCGTTCGCGCTCGTCATCAAGCGACTCGGCTGTTGCGGGTGCACCACACGGCGACAACATACGCCACACGTAGGCAGTATTATCCCACTGGCCCACCCTGTGCGGCAGTCCCAATCCTCCTGAACGCTGTGCGCCTTTCGTGTCGACTGAATCAGGCCTCCTCCGCGTCATCCGCCCGGTTTTCTTCCAACAATTTCTGAATGATGAGAGTTGCCACGTTGCCACTTTCGCTGTAGCAGAGCGCAAGGGGTCACGCTTCCCAGAAACCACGCCTAAACTTGAGTCGATACAACTCAACTTTGGGAGAAGCGATTCATGGCCAACATGCAGGGCGCACCCGGAACGAACGACGAACAGAAGACGGCGCTGCAGCAGTACGGTGTCGACCTCACCGAGATTGCCCGGCTGGGCAAGCTCGACCCGGTGATCGGGCGGGATGCCGAGATCCGGCGGGTCAGCCAGGTGCTGACCCGGCGCACCAAGAACAACCCTGTTCTGATCGGCGAACCCGGCGTCGGCAAGACCGCAGTCGTCGAGGGTCTCGCCCAGCGGATCGTCGCCGGCGCCGTCGCCGCCTCCCTCAAGGGCAAGCGTCTCGTGGCCCTCGACCTCGCCGCGCTCGTCGCGGGCGCCAAGTACCGGGGCGAGTTCGAGGAGCGCCTCAAGGCCGTCCTCGCCGAGATCAACGCCGCCGAGGGCCAGGTCATCACCTTCGTCGACGAGCTGCACACCCTCATGGGCGCGGGCGGCGGCGAGGGCTCGGTGGCGGCATCCAACATGCTCAAGCCCATGCTCGCGCGCGGCGAGCTGCGCCTGATCGGCGCGACGACCCTCGACGAATACCGTCAGTACATCGAGAAGGATGCCGCGCTCGAGCGCCGCTTCCAGCAGGTGTTCGTCGGCGAGCCGAGCGTCGAAGACACGATCGCGATCCTGCGCGGCCTTAATCCGCGCTACGAGAGCCACCACGAGGGGCCGATCTCGGATGCCGCGCTCGTCGCCGCCGCGACCCTGTCCAACCGGTACATCAGCGGACGCCAGCTGCCCGACAAGGCCATCGACCTCATCGACGAGGCCGCGAGCCGCTTGCGAATGGAGATCGA
This sequence comes from Microbacteriaceae bacterium, assembly GCA_026785785.1. GTDB lineage: Bacteria > Actinomycetota > Actinomycetes > Actinomycetales > Microbacteriaceae > Marisediminicola. The sequence continues at coordinate 2,988 of JAJAZI010000211.1, read as the reverse complement.
CTCGGCCCCCGTCGAGATCGACGAGCTGCGCCGCAGCGTCGACCGGCTGCGCATCGAGGAGCTCGCCCTGAAGCGCGAGAAGGACGACGCCTCGAAGGCCAGGCTCGAGAAGCTGCAGGAGGATCTCGCGGTCCGCAGCGCGGATCTCGAGCGGCTCGAGGAGCGCTGGAACAAAGAGAAGAGCGCGATCAACCGCATTGGAAACCTCAAGAAGCGCGCCGAGGAGCTGCAGATGCAGGCCGACCGCGCCCAGCGCGAGGGCAACCTCACCGAGGCGAGCCGGCTGCTCTACGGCGAGATCCCGATCATCGAGCGCGAGCTGCGCGAGGCGGAGGACTACGTCCCCGACGAGGACCCGATGGTCGGGGAGGAAGTCACCGCCGAGGACATTGCCGCGGTGATCGCTGCGTGGACCGGCATCCCGATGGGACGCCTGCTGCGGGGCGAGACCGAGAAGCTGCTGCACCTCGAGGCGGAGCTCGGCAAGCGGCTGATCGGGCAGAAGGCCGCGGTGCGTGCGGTGTCGGATGCGGTGCGCCGCTCCCGAGCGGGCATCTCCGATGCCGACCGACCCACCGGATCCTTCCTCTTCCTCGGCCCGACCGGCGTCGGCAAGACCGAGCTCGCGAAGGCCCTCGCCGAGTTCCTCTTCGACGACGAGAAGGCGATGATCCGCATCGACATGAGCGAGTACGGCGAGAAGCACTCCGTCTCCCGCCTGCTCGGTGCCCCTCCCGGCTATGTCGGATTCGAGCAAGGCGGGCAGCTGACCGAGGCGGTCCGCCGTCGCCCCTACTCGGTCGTGCTGATGGACGAGGTAGAGAAGGCGCATCCGGAGGTCTTCGACGTTCTCCTGCAGGTGCTCGACGACGGGCGCCTGACCGACGGGCAGGGACGCACGGTCGATTTCCGCAACACGCTCCTTATTCTCACCTCGAACCTCGGCAGCCAGTTCCTGATCGAGCCGGCGCTGAGCGTCGAGGAGAAGCACGAGGCGGTGCACGCGATGGTGCGCACGGCGTTCAAGCCGGAGTTCATCAACCGCCTCGACGACATCGTGATCTTCTCCTCGCTCACGAGCGCCGACCTCGGCCAGATCGTCGAGCTCGACATCGACAAGCTCTCCCGCCGGCTCGCGAGCCGCCGACTCGAGCTGGCCGTGACCCCGGATGCCCGTGCCTGGCTCACCGAGCGCGGCTACGACCCGCTGTTCGGGGCGCGTCCGCTGCGTCGGCTCATGCAGCGGGAGATCGACGACCAGCTCGCGACGGCGCTGCTGAGCGGCGAAATCCGCGACGGCGACACCGTGCTCGTGACGTTGCGCGGGGACGGCCTCGCCGTCGTCAAGGCCGACGAGACCGTGCCGCCGCACACCGACATCGAGACGCTCGAGTAGCGCGAGGCCGCGCGAACCCGCGCGACCGTCGACGGATGCGGCGTCGTTGGCACGGTCCGAGGCCGATCCCGGCACGCTGCTGATACCCTGACGAGCGATGTCAGACACACGAGTCGCCGAGCGCGACGAGCCCCTCGTTGCCCCCCGGTCGCCGGCGCACTTTCAGCCGCACATCCAGGGACTGCGCGCGATCGCGGTGCTCCTCGTCGTCGTCTACCACTTCTGGCCGGGCCGGCTGAGCGGCGGCTACATCGGCGTCGACATCTTCTTCGTCATCTCCGGATTCCTGATCACCGGCCAGCTCACCCGCGAGCTACAGCGCACCGGATCGATCGCGCTCCCCGCATTCTGGGCCAAGCGCGCCCGCCGGCTGCTGCCCGCATCGATCGCGGTGCTCATCTTCTCGACTCTCGCAACCCTGTTCCTGCTGCCACTGTCGGGCGTGGTCGCCTCCCTGCGCGAGATCCTCGCGAGCACCTTCTACGTCGAGAACTGGGCGCTCGCCGCGGGCTCCGTGAACTACCTCGCAGCCGGCGACGAAACGCTCGTGCAGCACTACTGGTCGCTCTCGCTCGAGGAGCAGTTCTACGTCTTCTGGCCGCTCATCCTGCTCGGCGCGACCTGGCTCGGTGCCAAGTACTTCGTGCGCAAGCAGTGGGGCTTCCTGTTCTCGGTCGTGGCCGGGGTCAGCCTGCTCTCGCTCGTCGCCTCCGTGCTCTACACGGCGTCGAACCCGGCCGAGGCCTACTTCGTCACCTTCACCCGGGTCTGGGAGTTCGGCGTCGGCGCGCTCCTCGCCCTGCTGCCGAAGTTCCGCCCGCGTGGCGCGGTGCTGCCCAACGTCATCGGTTATGCCGGGCTCGCCGCGATCGTCTACGCCGGCTACTTCTACGACCGTGAGACCCCGTTCCCCGGCTACTTCGCCCTGCTCCCGGTGCTCGGCACCGCCGCGATCATCGTCTCCGACCGGCAGGAGCGCTGGTTCGACATCGGACGGATGCTTGGCGGCCGCATCCAGCGATTCATCGGTGACATCTCGTACTCGCTCTACCTGTGGCACTGGCCGCTCATCGTCATCGCACCGTTCATTCCCGGCTGGGGCCTCGGCACCCTCAACCGCATCGCGCTGTTCCTCGCCTGTTTCCTGCTCGCCTGGCTCACCAAAAAGTACATCGAGGATCCCGCCCGCGGCTGGACCTACCTCACCACCCGCCGCCCCCGGGTCACCTTCGCCTGGTCGCTCGGCGCGATGGCGCTCGTGGTACTCCTCGTGGCGGGTACCTTCGCGATTCAGAACCCGAAGTACCAGGCCGCCGCGACCCAGCTCGAGCAGATCGCCGAGAACCCGCCGGAGTGCTTCGGTGCGGCGTCGTCGACCGGGTGCGAGAACCCCGAGCTCGCGGAATCCGTGATCCCGAGTCCCGGCTTCGGGAACGCCGACGAGCCCGCGCGAGACGAGTGCTTCGTGCAGCTCAATGACTCCGCCGTCGTCGGCTGCGAGTTCGGAGCGAGCGATGCTGGCGCTCCGCGCGTCGCCCTCATCGGCGACAGCCACGCCTACCAGTACATCGAGGCGATGATCGACCTCGCCG
>JAJAZI010000210.1 GCA_026785785.1 Microbacteriaceae bacterium | reverse complement strand
CCCCCCCGCCCCGGGGGTGCGCCGTCGAGGACGTGGGGCCCCCCCCCCCCCCCCCGGCCGGCGCGCGGGGCCCGGCCCCCCACGCCGAGTGGAACATCCGGTTCGATGCGTGGGCCGCCGCGCAACCGGAGCGGAAGGTGCTCCTCGACCGCGTCCTCGCTGGCGACCTGCCCGCCGGAGTCGCCGAGGCCCTGCCCGTGTTCCCCGCCGGCAAGGACGTCTCGACGCGCGCCGCGTCAGGAAAGGTCCTGAACGCCCTCGGTCCGGTTATCCCCGAGCTGTGGGGCGGCTCCGCCGACCTCGCGGAGTCGAACAACACCACGATCGAGGGTGCGGCGTCGTTCGTTCCCGCCGAGCACTCCACCGGCGAGTGGATGGGCAACAAGTACGGACGGGTGCTCCACTTCGGCATTCGCGAGCACGCGATGGCAGCGATCCTCAACGGAATCGTGCTGCACGGCAACACGCGCCCGTTCGGCGGCACCTTCCTGATCTTCAGCGACTACATGCGGCCAGCCGTGCGCCTCGCCGCCCTCATGCAGGCACCGTCGATCTTCGTGTGGACGCACGACTCGGTCGCGCTCGGAGCCGACGGCCCGACCCACCAGCCGGTCGAGCAGCTCGCGACACTCCGCGCCATCCCGGGCCTCGACGTCGTCAGGCCCGCGGATGCGAACGAGACCGCGCACGCCTGGCACGCGATCCTCGGGCGCCGTCGCGGCCCCGCCGGAATCGTGCTCTCCCGCCAGAACCTGCCCGTCTTCGACCGCGGCGACGACGTCGCGAGCGGCGACACACTCGCCTCGGCGAAGCACGTCGCGAAGGGTGCCTATGTGCTCGCGGACGCCGCCGGCGGCACCCCCGACGTGATCATCATCGCGACCGGCTCCGAGGTGCAGTTCGCCATCGAGGCGCGCGCGGCGCTGGCGGGCGACGGGATCGGCGCGCGCGTCGTGTCCGCCCCGAGCCTGGAATGGTTCGCCGAGCAGAGCGCCGAGTACCGCGAGCAGGTGCTTCCTGCGGCGGTGAAGGCCCGCGTGTCGGTCGAGGCCGGAATCGCCCTCGGCTGGCGCGAGTACGTCGGCGACGCCGGGCGCAGCGTCTCCATTGAGCACTTCGGCGCCTCCGCCGACTACGAGACCCTGTACCGCGAGTTCGGCATGACGACCGAGAGCGTGGTTGCCGCCGCCAAGGATTCGTTGTCCGCCGTCCGCGCGACCGGCAACTGAGAACCATCAACCGAAGGAAGAGAGCCATGACCGAAACCCTTTCCCCCACCGCAGTCCTGTCCGCCGCTGGCGTGAGCATCTGGCTCGACGACCTCTCGCGCGAGCGGATCTACTCGGGAGGCTTGCAGAGGCTCATCGCCGAAAAGAACGTGGTCGGCATCACCACGAACCCGACGATCTTCGCGAGCGCACTCGCCAAGGGTGAGGCGTACGACGCCCAGATCGCCGAGCTCGCCGCCAGCGGTACGAGCGTGACCGACGCGGTCTTCGAGATCACCACGGCCGACGTCGCCGACGCCTGCGACATCCTCCGCCCCGTCTACGACTCCACCGCCGGATTCGACGGCCGCGTGTCGATCGAGGTCGAGCCCGACCTCGCGCACGACGCGGCCGGCACGTTCGAGGAGGCCAAGCGGCTCTGGGCCAAGGTCGACCGCCCGAACGTGATGATCAAGATCCCCGCCACCGTCGCGGGACTCGAAGCCATCGCGAACACGATCGGCGAGGGGATCAGCGTCAACGTGACCCTGATCTTCAGCCTCGAGCGCTACCGCGACGTCATCAACGCCTACCTGACCGGTCTCGAGAAGGCGAAAGTGGCAGGCCACGACCTCTCGAGCATCCACTCGGTCGCCTCCTTCTTCGTGTCGCGCGTCGACACCGAGATCGACAAGCGGCTGGGGGCCATCGGCACCGACGAGGCCACCGCGCTCAAGAGCAAGGCGGGGGTCGCGAACGCGCGGCTGGCCTACCAGGTATTCGAGCAGTCCTTCACGACCGAGCGTGCGGCCGGCCTGCTCGCGGCCGGGGCGAACAAGCAGCGTCCGCTGTGGGCGTCGACGGGGGTCAAGGACCCGAACCTCCCCGACACCCTCTACGTCACCGAGCTTGCGGTCGCCGACACCGTCAACACCATGCCGGAGAAGACCCTCGACGCGACCTTCGACCACGCCGAGATCACTGGTGGCGCCGTCACGGGCAACTACGGCGTGGCGAACGGTGTTCTCGACGCGCTCGACTCGCTGGGGATCTCCTACGACGACGTCACCGAGCTGCTCGAGCGCGAGGGCGTCGAGAAGTTCCAGGCATCCTGGAACGAACTTCTCGACACGGTGACCGCTGCCCTGGAGGCGGCCAAGTGACCTTTGACATCGCCGTCACCGGGGCGGCCGCACACGCGGTCGCCCGGCTGGTGCCGCAGCTTGTGAGCGACGGGGTCGCCTCCGGGATCACGACCCAGGATTCGAGCCTGTGGGGCGCCGATGCCGAGGACGAGGCGTCCAGGCGCCTCGGCTGGGTCGAGGCCGTCGCGATCTCCGAGGAACTCGTGCCGGACATCTTTGCGCTGCGCGACCTGCTGCGCTCGCGCGGCGTCAACCACATCGTGCTCGGTGGGATGGGCGGATCCTCGCTCGCCCCCGAGGTCATCGCCCGCACCGCTGGCGTCGAGCTGACCGTGCTCGACACGACCGACCCCGGGCAGGTGCTCTCCGCGCTGCACGACCGCCTTGCGACGACCGCCCTTGTGATCTCGTCGAAGTCGGGCTCGACGGTCGAGACCGACAGCCAGAAGCGCGTGTACGAGCAGGCGTTCCGCGAGCACGGGATCGACCCCGTCGAGCGGATCGTCATCGTGACCGACCCGGGCTCGCCGCTCGACGTGTCGGCGCGAGCCGACGGCTACCGCGTGTTCAACGCCGCCCCCAACGTCGGCGGCCGTTTCTCCGCGCTTACCGCGTTCGGACTGGTTCCGTGCGGGCTCGCCGGCGTCGACATCCAACACCTGCTCGACGATGCGGAGTCGGTCAGCCTGCAGCTCGCCCTCGATACCTTGGACAACCCGGGGCTCGTGCTGGGCGCGGCGATCGCCGGCACCAGGCCACTCAAGGACAAGCTCGGAATAGTCGCTGACGGCACCTACATGATCGGCTTCGGTGCGTGGGCGGAACAGCTCATCGCCGAGTCGACGGGTAAGCGCGGCAGGGGCATCCTTCCCATCGTTCTCGACGTCGACTCCCCCGAGATCTCCGCCGGACTCCCCGACCTGCAGGTCGTGCGCCTCGTGCACGACAAGCGCGCCACCGAGGAGGTCATCGAGGGCGAGATCGAGATCAGCGGCACCCTCGGGGCGCAGATCCTTGTCTGGGAGTTCGCGACCGCGGTCGCTGGGCGGCTGCTCGGCATCAACCCGTTCGACCAGCCGGACGTCGAGTCGGCGAAGATCGCCACGCGCGCGCTTCTCGAGGCCCGCCCGCAGCCCTCGGCCCCGGCCTTCGTCGACGGTGAGATCGAGGCGCGTGGAACCGGGGACGTCGTCGACGGCGTCGACTCGGTGCGCGTGGCCGTCGACCGGCTCCTCGCCCAGCTCGGGCCCGACGGGTACCTGTCGATCCAGGCCTACGCCAACAGGATCACGTTCCGTGCGCTCGCGCAGCTCCGCTCGATCCTCGCCGAGCGTGCCGGTAGGCCGGTCACCTTCGGCTGGGGGCCGCGCTTCCTGCACTCGACGGGCCAGTTTCACAAGGGCGGGCCCGCCGTCGGAGTGTTCCTGCAGATCACCGCTGTTGAACTGCTCGACCTCGGGATCCCGGGCCGCCCGTTCAGCTTCGGGCAGCTCATCCAGGCGCAGGCGGCGGGCGACGCGAGCGTGCTCGCCGAGCACGGTCGACCGGTGCTCACCCTCACCCTGAACGACCCCGCGAACACCGTTCAGGCGCTCATGAGCGCCCTGCGCTGACGCGAACATACGACAGAGAAAACAAGGAGCCGCATGCCCCCGGTGGAGATCACCCCGGAGTTCAATCCGCTGCGATTGGCCACCGATCGCCGACTCAGCCGCATCGCCGGCCCGAGTGGGCTCATCATCTTCGGCGTGACGGGAGACCTGTCACGCAAGAAGCTCATGCCCGCGGTCTACGACCTCGCCAACCGTGGCCTGCTGCCGCCGGGCTTCGCCCTGGTGGGGTTCGCGCGGCGGGACTGGGAAACGCAGGACTTCGAGAAGGTCGTGCACGACGCGGTCAAGCAGTACGCCCGGACCCCGTTCGACGATGACGTGTGGAAGCAGCTCGCGCAGGGCATCCGTTTCGTGCAGGGCGAGTTCGACGATGATGCGGCCTTCGCCAGGCTCAAGGACACCGTCGAAGAGCTCGACGTGCACCGGGGAACGATGGGCAACCACGCGTTCTACCTGTCGATCCCGCCGAAGTCGTTCCCCGAGGTGACCGAGCAGCTGCGCCGGTCCGGTCTCGCGGAGCAGAAGGACGGCCAGTGGCGGCGCGTCGTGATCGAGAAGCCGTTCGGCAGCGACCTGACGACGGCGCGCGAACTCAACGAGGTGGTCGAGTCGGTCTTCCCACCCGACTCGGTGTTCCGCATCGACCACTACCTGGGCAAGGAGACGGTGCAGAACATTCTCGCGCTGCGCTTCGCGAACCAGCTCTACGAACCGATCTGGAACGCAAACCACGTCGACCACGTGCAGATCACGATGGCCGAGGACATCGGGGTCGGCGGACGAGCGGGCTACTACGACGGCATCGGCGCCGCCCGTGATGTCATCCAGAACCACCTGCTGCAGCTGCTCGCCCTCACCGCCATGGAGGAGCCCATCTCGTTCGACGCGGCCGACCTGCGAGCCGAGAAGGAGAAGGTGCTGTCGGCTGTGCGGCTGCCGAAGGACCTGGCGACGGGCACCGCGCGTGGCCAGTACTCCGGCGGCTGGCAGGGTGGCGAGAAGGTGCTCGGCTTCCTCGACGAGGAGGGCATGAACCCCGAGTCGACGACCGAGACCTTCGCGGCGATGCGGCTCGACATCGGGACCAGGCGCTGGGCCGGTGTGCCGTTCTACCTGAGGGCCGGCAAGCGACTGGGCAGGAGGGTGACCGAGATCGCCGTCGTGTTCAAGCGCGCCCCCCAGCAGTTGTTCGCGGAGAGCCAGACCTCGGCCCTTGGCCAGAACGCCCTCGTCATCCGCGTGCAGCCCGACGAGGGAGTCACAATCCGCTTCGGCTCGAAGGTTCCGGGGGCGGTCATGCAGGTGCGCGACGTCACGATGGACTTCGGCTACGGCCACGCCTTCACCGAGGCGAGCCCCGAGGCGTACGAGCGACTCATCCTGGATGTGTTGCTCGGCGACCCTCCCCTGTTCCCGCGCCACCAGGAGGTGGAGCTGAGCTGGAAGATCCTCGACCCGATCGAGGAGTTCTGGGCGACCCAGGGCCAGCCAGAGCAGTACCGGCCCGGAACCTGGGGCCCCACATCCGCTGATGACCTCCTCGCGAGGGACGGCCGAACTTGGAGACGCCCATGATCGTCGACCTGCCAGATACCACCACGAGCCGCATCTCGAAAACGCTCGTGAAGATCCGCGAGGAGGGCGGCGCCGTCGCCCTTGGGCGCGTGTTGACCCTCGTCATCTCCACCTCACTCGGCCACGAGGAGGAGGCGATCGAGGCCGCGAACGACGCGTCCCGCGAGCATCCGATGCGCGTCATCGTGATCTCCACCGCGGCGGCCGACTCCCCGGCGAGGGACGCGACGCGCCTCGACGCGCAGATCAGGGTCGGCGGCGACGCCGGGGCCAGCGAGGTCATCGTGCTCAAGGCCTACGGCGACATGGCCCAGGACGAGCAGGGCCTCGTGACGGGGCTGCTCCTGCCCGACGCCCCCGTGGTCGCGTGGTGGCCGAGCGAGGCTCCCGAGGTGGCGTCCGCCTCACCGCTCGGGCGCATCGCCCAACGACGCATCACGGATGCCGCGGCGCAGAGCGACCCGCGCGGCTTCCTCGATCACCTCGCCCGCACCTACTCCCCCGGAGACACCGACTTCGCCTGGACGAGACTCACCCTGTGGCGCGCCCAGCTCGCCGCGGTGCTCGCCCAGCCGCCGTACGAGCCGATCACCGCGGCGGAGGTGCACGGCGCGGCGGACTCCCCGTCGACGACCCTCATCGCCGCCTGGCTCGAGCTGCAGCTCGAGCTTCCGGTGCTGCATGCGGTCACCCCGTCGATCGCCGGATCCAGCGGCATCCATGGTGTCAAGCTCGACCGCTCCTCTGGAACGATCGAACTGTCCCGCTCGCACGTGAACATCGTCACCCTCGTGCAGCCGAACCAGCCGGTGCACGACATCTCGCTGCCCCGCCGCAGCATGCGCGAGTGCCTCGCCGAGGAGCTTCGTCGCCTCGGCCCGGACGACCTGTACGGTGAAGTGATAACAAGAGGGTTGCTCGAAACAGTCGAGGCTCCCGTGGACGCGGAGGCGCGCTCCAGATGACCAGTGAACGCCGGGTGCTCGTTCACCGCGACCTGCCCGCTCTCGCGGACGCCGTCGCCGCCCGGTTCATCATGGAGGTGGTCGACCTGCTCGGCAAGAAGCCCGAGGTGCACATCGTGCTGACCGGCGGAGGCGCCGGGATCGGCATCCTCACGGCGATCAACGAGTCGGACGCCCGCGACCGGGTCGACTGGGCGCGAGTGCACGTCTGGTGGGGCGACGAACGCTGGGTCGCGCACGACCACGCCGACCGCAACGAGCGGCAGGCACGCGAGGCGCTGCTCGACCATGTCGCGCTGTCCCCCGCGTGCATCCACCCCTTCCCGGCTCCGGGCGAGACCGCGGACCTCGACTCCGCGGCCGAGGCGCACGCCGCCGAGCTGAGGGCAGCGGCCTCCGGGGGCGCCGATGCACCAGCGTTCGACATCACCTTCCTCGGCGTCGGGCCGGACGGGCATATCGCCTCGCTCTTCCCGGAGTCGGCAGGGACCAGGACCACCGACCGTTCGGTCATCGCGGTGCGGAACGCGCCCAAGCCCCCGCCGGAGCGGTTGAGCCTCACCTTCCCCACGATCAACCGTTCGGACCGGATCTGGCTCGCGCTCTCGGGAGCGGACAAGGCCTCGGCGCTCGGGCTCGCCCTCGCGGGCGCCGCACCGTTCGAGGTTCCCGCAGCGGGCGCACAAGGGCGACAGAGCACCGTGTTCTTCGTCGATAGTGCCGCCGCCGCCGAGGTGCCGGCGGAGCTGATCAGCCGGGAGTACCAGTAGCGGCGGTGGGTCCGGTCGCGCGGTGCATGGCCGGGCCGAGCGCGGGGCTAGCGCGGGGCTAGTTCGTGGCGACGCGACCACGCCGGGCGCGGAGCTGTGCGAGTGCCTCGTTGAGGAGCTCGGCCGCCTCTTCCTCGGTGCGTCGTTCCTTCACGTAGGCGAGGTGGGTCTTGTACGGCTCGAGCTTGACGAGGCTCGGCGGGTTCTCCTTGTCGCGGCCGGCGGGAAGGCCAGACTGCGGAGAGTCGATCAGCGCGGGGATTTCGGCATCAGGAAGGCTCGCCGCGAAGTAGCGAACGGTCTGGTTGCCGAGCGCGTCCCAGTAGGAGACGGCAATGCGCTCCGTCTGGTAACCGCGATCCTGCTCGCCCATCGGGCCGGAGCCGACGCGCGAGCCGCGAATTGCACTTCCACCTGATGCCATGGTGCGTCCTAACTTCCGCTGAACTTGGTGATGAGACCGAGAACGATGATGCAGGTGATCCAGAGAAGCCCGAGGAACACCGTGATTCGATTGAGGTTACGCTCCGCGACGCCGGATGCACCAAGATTCGAGGTCACTCCACCGCCGAACATGTCGGACAGCCCGCCACCACGACCGCGGTGCAGGAGAATGAGCAAGGTCAACAGGAGGCTCGTAATGCCGAGCAGGACCTGCAGGATGACCTGGAGAATTTCCACGAGAAAAGCCTTTCAATGCAGCGGTAAACCGTTGATAAGTATAACGGCTGGTCAGACGCCGACATGCTTGTGAAACCGAGCAATGCTGGAGAACTCGGTGATGTCGAGGCTCGCCCCGCCCACAAGCGCCCCATCGACGTTGGGCTGGCGCATGAATCCGGCGATGTTGCCCGACTTGACCGAGCCGCCGTAGAGGATGCGGGCCGTGTCGGCAGCATCCTGTCCGATTTTCTCGGCGATGACGGCCCGCAGCGCGGCGCACACCTGCTCGGCCTGCTCGGGGGTCGCGGCCTGGCCGGATCCGATCGCCCAGACGGGCTCGTAGGCGACGACGATGTCGGCGCCCTGCGGCACTGTTGCGAGCGCCACCTTCAGCTGCGACACGGGAACGGCGCTCGGGCCGTGGGTCTCGAGGTCCTCGGCGGTCTCGCCGACGCAGATGACCGGAATGAGCTGGTGGCGGAGCGCCGCGGCCGTCTTCGCCGCGACGACGGCGTCGGTCTCGTTGTGCAGGGTGCGTCGTTCGGAATGGCCGATGATGACGTAGCTGCAGTCGAGGGCCTTGAGGAACTGCCCGGAGATCTCGCCGGTGTAGGCGCCGGAGTCGTGCTCGGACAGGTCTTGCGCGCCGAACTTGAGTGGGAGCTTGTCGGCCGAGATGAGGGTCTGCACCGAGCGGAGGTCGGTGTACGGCGGGAACACCGCGACCTCGACGTCGTTGAAGTCGAGCCGCGCATCTTTCAGGCTCCAGGCGAGCTTCTGTACGAAGGCGATCGACTGCAGGTGGTCGAGGTTGAGCTTCCAGTTGCCCGCGATCAGTGGAACGCGCCCGTTCCTGGTCATGCTTGCCATCCGAGAATCTCCAGTCCGGGGAGATGCTTGCCCTCAAGGAACTCGAGGCTCGCGCCGCCACCTGTTGAAATGTGTCCAAATTGTTGGTCAGCGAAGCCGAGCACGCGCACGGCCGCAGCCGAGTCGCCGCCGCCCACGACGGAGAGCCCGTCGATCTCGGTGAGGGCCTGGGCGACGGTCCTCGTGCCTGCCGCGAACGGCGCGAGCTCTAAGACGCCCATCGGCCCGTTCCAGAAGACCGTCTTCGAGGCACGGATGACCTCGGCGAATCGCGCCGCGGTGTCGGGACCGATGTCGAGTCCGAGTCCGGATGCGCCGAAGGGCGTGTTCTCGATACCGTCCGCCGGCGCGATGACGTGCTCGGCATCCGGCCCGAATCTCGAGGCGACGACGATGTCGGTGGGCAACACGATCTCGACGCCGAGGCGCTTCGCCTCGTCGAGGTAGCCGCGAACGACGTCGAGCTGGTCCTCCTCGAGCAGGCTGCCGCCGACCTTGTGGCCGAGGGCCGCGAGGAAGGTGAAGAGCATGCCGCCGCCGATGAGCAGCGAGTCGACCCGCGGAAGGAGGTGCGCGATGACCCCGAGCTTGTCGGAGACCTTGGACCCGCCGAGAACGACCGTGTACGGCCGGCTCGGTGTCGCGGTGAGCTTGTCCAGCACCGCGAGCTCGGTGGCGATGAGCGTGCCTGCCGAGCTCGGAAGGAGCTCGGCGAGTTCGTAGACGCTCGCCTGCTTGCGGTGTACGACGCCGAATCCGTCGGACACGAATGCGTCGCCGAGGGCGGCGAGTTGGGCCGCGAACTCGCGGCGGTCGCCGTCGGACTTCGAGGTCTCGCGCGCGTCGAACCTGAGGTTCTCGAGCAGCGCGAGGTGGCCGTCAGCGAGCCCGGCGGCCACCTCGGCGGCGGAGCTGCCGACGGTGTCCGCCGCGAAGGCGACGCTCTGCCCGAGCAGCTCGCCCAGCCGCTGGGCGACAGGGGCGAGGCTGTACTTCGGGTCGGGCCTGCCGTCGGGCCGGCCGAGGTGCGAGATCACAATGACTCGCGCCCCGGCTGCCACCAGCACGCCAAGCGTAGGCAGGGAAGCACGGATCCGCCCGTCGTCCGTGATCTGTCCGTCCTTCAACGGAACGTTCAGATCGCAGCGGACAATGACTTTCTTGCCCGCCAGCGGTCCGAGGGAATCGATCGTGCGGAGCGTCATTCCTCTGTCACCGCGTCGTTAGAGCTTGGCTGCGACGTACTCGGTGAGGTCGACGAGGCGGTTCGAGTAGCCCCACTCGTTGTCGTACCACGAGGCGACCTTGACCTGGCTGCCAAGCACCTTGGTGAGTCCGGCGTCGAAGATCGAGGAATGCGGGTCGCCGACGATGTCGCTGGAGACAATCGGGTCCTCGGTGTACTTCAGGATGCCCTTCAGCGGGCCCTCTGCGGCGGCCTTGTAGGCCGCGTTGACCTGCTCGACCGTGACGGTCCCGGAGACCTCGACCGTGAGGTCGGTGATCGAGCCGGTGGGCACGGGAACGCGCAGCGCGTAGCCGTCGAGCTTGCCGACGAGGGCGGGGATGACGAGGCCCAGGGCCTTGGCGGCACCGGTCGACGTCGGGATGATGTTGAGGGCGGCGGCGCGTGCGCGGCGCAGGTCGCTGTGCGGGCCGTCCTGGAGGTTCTGGTCGGCGGTGTAGGCGTGGACCGTGGTCATGAGACCGCGCTCGATGCCGAAGTTGTCGAGCAGCACCTTGGCGAGCGGCGCGAGGCAGTTCGTCGTGCAGGATGCGTTGGAGATGATGTCGTGCACGGCCGGGTCGTAGATGTCCTCGTTCACGCCGAGCACGATCGTAGCGACGTTGTCGCCGGTCGCGGGTGCGGAAACGAGAACCTTCTTGGCGCCAGCGGTGATGTGCTTGCGGGCGTCGGCGGCTTTGGTGAAGAAGCCGGTCGACTCGATGACGATGTCGACTCCGAGCTCGCCCCACGGGAGGTTCGCGGGGTCGCGCTCGGCGAACACGAGGATGGGCTTGCCGTTGACGACGATCTTGTCGCCCTCGAGCTCGACCGTCGCGTTCAGGCGTCCGTTGATGGAGTCGTACTTGAGCAGGTGCGCGAGCGCCTTGTTGTCGGTGAGGTCGTTGACCGCGACGATCTCGACGTCGCTGCCCTTGGCGAGGGCCGCACGAAAGTAGTTGCGGCCGATGCGGCCGAAGCCGTTGATACCGATCTTGACAGTCACGGGGACTCCTGGTGTTCTGGCGCGTTGCGCTTGGTGATGGGGAGAAGAAGAGTGGGCGAAAGCGGTGGCGGTGGGGTGCCCGGGAAGACCCGGGCACTTCACCGCTATGACAGTAGCAGCAGGCCGTTCGTCTTCTCGCGGGCCGTTTCGAAGCGCTTCTGCACGTTCGCCCAGTTCGCGATGTTCCAGAATGCCTTCACGTAGTCCGCGCGCACATTACGGTAATCGAGGTAGTACGCGTGCTCCCAGACGTCGAGCAGGAGCACGGGAACCGTGCCGGCGGCGAAGTTGCTCTGCTGGTCGAAGAACTGCTGGATGATGAGCCGCTCGCCGATGGAGTCCCAGACGAGCGCGGCCCAGCCGGACCCCTGTACGCCGAGTGCGGCAGCGGTGAAGTGCGCCGTGAACTTGTCGAAGGAGCCGAAATTGTCGTCGAGCGCCGACGCGAGCTCGCCGGTGGGCTTGTCCCCGCCGTCGGGCGAGAGGTTCGTCCAGAACACGGAGTGGTTGACGTGCCCGCCGAGGTTGAACGCGAGGTCCTTCTCGAGCTTGTTGACGTTGGCGAGATTGCCGCTGTCGCGCGCCTCGGCCAACTGGGCCAGCGCGGTGTTCGCCCCGGTCACGTAGGCCTGGTGGTGCTTGCCGTGGTGGAGCTCCATGATCGTGCCGCTGATGCTCGGCTCGAGTGCGGCGTAGTCGTACTCCAGTTCGGGAAGTGTGTAATCAGCCATTCGTTTATCTCCTAGCTTCGATTTTTCCCGGTGCGGAAACCGCGTGACCCGGGTGACGATTTCAGTCTAGTTATCATGCGTTGAGCGCGCCTGCGGATTATGCCGCCCGCGTCACTCGTCGTCGTAGTCCGGCGGGAGGTTCGCGTCGGTGCCCGGAATGCCGAGGTCGACGGCGCGCTTGTCGGCCATCGCGAGGAGCCGGCGGATGCGTCCGGCGACGGCATCCTTCGTCATCGGCGGGTCGGCGTGGTGTCCGAGCTCGTCGAGGCTGGAGTCGCGGAAGTTCAGGCGCAGCTCCCCCGCGTAGGTCAGGTGGTCCGGCACCTTCCCGTCGAGGATCTCCAGGGCGCGTTCGACCCGGGCGCAGGCGGCGACGGCGGCCTGCGCGGAGCGGCGCAGGTTCGCGTCGTCGAAGTTGACCAGCCGGTTGGCGGTCGCGCGCACCTCCCGGCGCTGGCGCAGCTCCTCCCAGCGCAGCACTGTGGCGTCCGCGCCCATGTGCACGAGCATCGCGCTGATCGCGTCGGCGTCGCGGATGACGACGCGGTGTATACCGCGCACCTCGCGGGCCTTTGCCTGCACCTTGAGTCGGCCGGCGGCGCCGACAAGGGCGAGGGCGGAT
>JAJAZI010000209.1 GCA_026785785.1 Microbacteriaceae bacterium | reverse complement strand
TGGAGGGGACTTGTTTGGGCGAACCGCGGATGCGTGGGACTGCGCGTCGCCACCGCGATGCTCGGGCTATGCCGCGAAGGAGAGCGCGACGCTGAGCGCTGAGAGCAGCGGCGGCAGCCTCTGGATGGCGGTGGCGCGCAGCATCCGTCTGTTGCTCGTGACGAGAACGAGGGCAGCAAGGACCATGCTGAGCGTCGACGTGAGCACGAGAGCGATGCCGGCGGACGGGTTCGCCCCCAGGAGCGCGATGCCGACCGCGATGCCGAGCGCAAGGAACAGGTTATAGAAGCCCTGGTTGTAGGCGATTGGCCGGGTCATCTCGGCATCCGCTTGGGTCCGCAGCCCGAACACCCGCCAAGTCGACGGTCGCATCCAGAGCACGCTCTCAAGAACGAAGATGTAGACGTGCACCGGCGCGGAGATCGCCGCGATCGAGGCACCGGTCACTAGAAGAAGGCTGCCCATGGCCGCAACGCTCCCATGTCGCCGCTAAACCCTCATCATTCAGGACTGTGGGGGCAGCTCGGCTCCCATCATTCAGGACCGGGCGTGCAGCTCGACTCTCATCATTCAGGATCGGGCGTGCACATCGACTCTCATCATTCAGGACTGGTTGCGGGGCCGGATGCTCAGAATCGGCGAGTTGCGCACGCAATGGCTGCAAATGCGGCGGAACACCACCGGTGCGGGAATGCTGCCGACCTCAACTCCTGAATGATGACAGCGGCCGGTAGCTGGAACTCCTGAATGATGACAGCGAAGCTGCAGAGCGGGAGTGGTCAGGCGCGCACGTCGACCACGGTGCGCCCACGGATGCGTCCGGCGAGGATGTCGTCGGCAATCCCGGGTGCGTCGCCGAGCGGCACCGTCATCGTAAGCGAGTCGAGCAGGCCGCGGTCGAGATCGCGTGCGAGGCGGCCCCACGCCTCCTGCCGCAGTGCACGGGGCGCCTGCACCGAGTTGATGCCGGCGAGCGTGACCGCCCGCAGGATAAAGGGCATCACGGTCGTCGGGAGGTCCGCTCCCTGGGCGAGCCCGCAACTGGCGACGATGCCGCCGTAGTTCGTTTGCGCGAGCACATTCGCGAGGGTGTGGCTGCCGACCGAGTCCACCGCGGCCGCCCAGCGCTGCGACTGCAGCGGCTTGCCCGGCAGGCCCAGGAGGGCACGGTCGACGACCTCGCTCGCCCCGAGCTTCGCAAGGTACTCGGTCTCGTCGAGCCGCCCGGTCGACGCGACCACGCGGTGGCCGAGGCTGGCGAGCAGGGCGATCGAGATCGATCCGACGCCGCCGGCCGCCCCCGTGACGAGCACGTCCCCATCGCCGATTCCGTGCCGCTCGAGCGCGAGCACGGCGAGCATCGAGGTGTACCCGGCGGTGCCGATCGCCGCGGCGTGCTTCGGGTCGAGGCCGTCGGGCAAGCGCACGAGCCAGTCCCCGCTGACCCGGGCGCGCTCCGCGAGCCCGCCGTGGTGCTTCTCGCCGATGCCCCACCCGTTGAGGATCACCCGGTCGCCCGGCATCCACTCCGCGTTCTCGGATGCCGCGACGACGCCCACGAGATCGATCCCGGCAACAAGCGGATAGTTCTTGATGACGCCGGGACGCCCGGAGAGGGCGAGGCCGTCCTTGAAGTTGATGCTTGAGTACTCGACGTCCACCGTGACGTCGCCCGGCATCAAATCGGCGTCGTCGAACTCGACGAGGCGTGCGGTGATGGCGGCGTCGCCGTTGGGCTTCTCGACTCTGAGGGCGCGGAACATTCTTCAACGGTACCCCGGCGACGGATCGCCAAGATGGACGGATGCCGCCGGCCCCCTACCCGAAGAGGATCGCGGCCTCGTCGTAGCGGGACTGCGGCACCGTGTTGAGCTTGCCGAGCGCGTCCTCGAAGGCGACGTGGGTGATCGACGTGCCGCGGAGCGACACCATCCGTCCCCAGCGCTGGTGCATGACCGAGTCGACGGCCGCCATGCCGTAGCGGGTGGCGAGCACGCGGTCGTACGAGCTCGGGGTTCCGCCGCGCTGGATATGGCCGAGGGTCGTGGCGCGCGTCTCGAGGCCGGTGCGCTCCTCGATGATCGGCGCGAGGATCTCGCCAATGCCGCCGAGGCGGGGCCGGCCGAACGCGTCGAGCCCACGCTCGGAGTGCGGGTCGTCCATCGAGTCGAGGTGGAAACCCTCGGCGACGACGACGAGCGGCGCGCGCCCGCGGTCCTTGACCGACTGCACCCACGCGCAGATCTGGTCCAGGCTCGTCTTCTGCTCCGGGATCAGGATGACGTGGGCTCCGGCCGCCATGCCCGAGTGCAGCGCGATCCAGCCCACGTGCCGGCCCATAACCTCGGCGACCATGCATCGCCCGTGCGAGTCGCCGGTCGTGCGCAGCCGGTCCATCGCATCCGTCGCGATCTGCACCGCGGTGTCGAACCCGAAGGTGTAGTCCGTCGCGGAGAGGTCGTTGTCGACGGTCTTGGGAACACCGACGATCTTGATGCCGGCGTCCGTGAGCCGCTTGGCCGCGGCGAGCGTGCCCTCGCCGCCGATGGCGATGAGCGAGTCGACGCCGAGCCTGGCCATGTTCTCCCCCACGCGGTCTGCGCCGCCGTCGCCCTCGAACGGGTTGGTGCGCGAGGTGCCGAGAATCGTGCCGCCCTGCTTCGAGATGCCCTGGATGTCCTTGCGCTGGAGGGGCATGATGTCGCCCTCGACGACGCCGCGCCAGCCGCCGCGGAACCCGACGAATTCCTGGTTGTAGATCTGGGTGCCCTTCAGAACCGCGCCGCGAATGACCGCATTAAGTCCGGGGCAGTCGCCGCCGCTGGTAAGGATGCCGATGCTCATGACACCTATCTTTGTGGTCGGCGCCCGCTCCGCGCTAATCGCGGGCGCGCGGCGGATGCGGCCGATACCCCTGTGGCGCCTGCCGGGGGCCTCCGCCCCTTGCTAGGGTGGCGGTGTGGAGATCCTGAAGAACGTCCTCGTGGTGCTCCATTTCGTCGGACTGGCCTCGCTGCTCGGGGGCGTGCTCGTGCAGATCCGGTCATTCAAGACCGGCCGAGCCGTCGTGCTCCCGGCCATCATGCACGGGGCGTGGACGCAGCTCGTGACCGGCATCGCGCTCGTCGGAGTGATCGAGATGGCCGACCTTTACGACTCGAACAACGCCAAGGTCGCCGTCAAGCTCGCCATCACCGTCGTCGTCGTCGTGGTCGGCTTCCTCAATCGCAAGAAGGACCGCCCCGCGGCCTGGGTCGTGCCGTCGATTGGCGCCCTCGCCCTCGTGAACACCGTGATCGCGGTGTTCTGGCGGTAGTTTCCACGGTCACTGCGCGGCGGGGTAGACCAGGCTGCGCGCCGGTTTTGTATACATATCGGTGATTTCTTAGGATTAAACGCCTCCTCGTGACATGCTGGGGCCGTTCTGTGCATACAGAAGGCGATGGGATGGCGTCGACGAGGACGTCGCATCGTACACGCGAACCGAGACAAGGAAGCCTCATGAGCCCCGACCAACCCGGTCCACCGATGGTGCCCACGATCGACTACGAGGCGATTGCGGAGTCGCCGCAGTTCCTCAAGCTCAAGCACAGCCACCACAACTTCGTGCTGCCGATCGCGGCGGCCTTCATGATCTGGTATTTCGCATTCGTTCTTGTCGCGGCACTCGCGCCCGAGTTCATGGCGACCCCGGTCTTCGGCAACGTCAACCTCGGGATCGTGCTCGGGCTCTCCCAGTTCGTGACGACCTTCGGAATCACGATGTGGTACGTCTCGTTCGCGAACCGCCGCCTCGACCCGCTCGGTGCAGAACTGCGCGAACAGCTTGAAGGGGCGGAGAACAAGTGAACCTGCTGAGTGTGGCCGCCGCGTCCAGTGAGGCGCTCGAGGGGAACAACCCCCTCCTCAACATGTCGATTTTCCTTGCCTTCGTGATCCTGACGATGATCATCGTCATCCGGTCGGGCCGCAACAGCAAGTCGGCCAACGACTACTACGCCGGCGGACGCTCCTTCACTGGGCCGCAGAACGGGTTCGCGATTGCCGGCGACTACCTCTCCGCGGCATCCTTCCTCGGCATCGTCGGTGCGATCGCCGTCAACGGCTACGACGGCTTCCTCTACTCGATCGGCTTCCTCGTCGCCTGGCTCGTGGCGCTGCTGCTCGTCGCAGAGCTCATGCGCAACACGGGCAAGTTCACGATGGCCGACGTGCTGTCGTTCCGCCTCAAGCAGGGCCCGGTGCGGATGGCCGCGGCGACCACGACTCTCGCGGTCTGCCTGTTCTACCTGCTCGCGCAGATGGCCGGGGCCGGTGGCCTCGTTGCACTGCTGCTCGGCATCGAGGACAGGCTCGGCCAGTCGATCGTCGTCGCCGTCGTCGGCGTGCTGATGATTGTCTACGTGCTCGTCGGCGGTATGAAGGGCACCACCTGGGTGCAGATCGTCAAGGCATTCCTGCTGATGACGGGCGCCGGGCTCATGACGATCTGGGTGCTCGTACTCAACGGGTTCAGCCTGTCGAAGTTGCTCGACGGCGCGGTCGCCGCGTCGACGAGC
>JAJAZI010000208.1 GCA_026785785.1 Microbacteriaceae bacterium | reverse complement strand
GCCAACGGGAGTCTTCATGATGTCGGCGATCTCCTGGTAGGAGAACCCTTCGACGTCGGCGAAGTACACCGCGAGGCGGAAGTCCTCCGGGATCGCCTGGAGCGCATCCTTCACCGCACTGTCGGGCAGATGGTCGATGGCCTCGACCTCGGCCGACCTGGTCGCACGTCCCTGGGTGACCGACTCGGCGCCGCCGATCTGCCAGTCCGCAAGATCGTCGATGGTGCCCTGGTACGGGTCGCGCTGCTTCTTGCGGTAGGTGTTGATGAATGTATTGGTGAGGATCCGGTACAGCCACGCCTTGAGATTCGTGCCCTGCTGAAACTGCCCGAACGCGGCGAAGGCCTTCACGAAGGTCTCCTGCACGAGATCGGCGGCGTCGGGCGGGTTGCGCGTCATCCTCAGCGCCGCGCCGTACAGCTGGTCCATGAACGGGATGGCCTGCTCCTCGAACAGGTCGCGCACATCGGACACTGCATCGGCGTGGGCAGCGTCGGCCTCCGCGACGGGCGTCTCGTTCGAGAGGTTGTAGGCTGCGGAGGCCTGCTGGTCTTCACTCGGCGTGTTCATCGGGGTCGAGTCTAGTTTGCGGCAGCGTGCGCTTCCCTTAAGCGCTCCGGGGATGGCGGCGCGGTGCACTCGCCTCTCGGATGCGGTGCGGATGCTCGCTGCGGTGGTGATGCTCACGCGTGACCTCCGGTTCGTGTGGTGAATCCTCGATAGCCTGTAACCGATGCAGGTATTCAACTATTCCGGGCCCGAGTTCAGCCCCTACGACGACGCTCGCCAGACATCCGACCACGAGCCCGGCCCCTGGGCCGCTCCGGTCGCCTCCGGCGCGCTCTCAGCGACCGTGCGGCTGCCCGGCTCGAAGTCGCTCACCAACCGGGAGCTCGTGCTCTCCGCCCTCGCCGACTCCCCCTCCACGCTGCGCGCTCCCCTGCGCTCGCGCGACTCCGCCCTGATGATCGAGGCCCTCGTCTCGCTCGGCACCCGCATCGACGAGCTCGGCGCGGGCGAGTATGGCCCCGACCTCCGGGTCACACCTGGCGAACTCGCGGGCGGAACATCCATCGACTGCGGGCTCGCCGGCACCGTCATGCGCTTCCTCCCGCCCGTCGCCGCGCTCGCGCTCGGCCCGGTCTCCTTCGACGGTGACGATGGCGCCCGCCGCCGACCGATGCGCACAACGATCGAGTCGCTTCGCGCACTCGGCGTGGATGTGTCGGACGATGGCCGCGGCGCCCTGCCGTTCAGCCTGTACGGCACCGGTGTCGTCGCCGGCGGCGAACTCGAGATCGACGCGTCCGCCTCGAGCCAGTTCGTGTCGGGCCTGCTGCTCGCCGCACCGCGCTTCACGAACGGCCTGAGCCTGCGCCACGTCGGCGACGTGCTGCCGAGCCTGCCGCACATCGAGATGACTATCCAGACCCTCCGCGCTCGGGGCGTCACCGTGCACACCTCGTCCCCCGGCCACTGGGTCGTCGAGCCGGGGCGCATCGCCGGGCTCGAGGTCGCGATCGAACCCGACCTCTCCAACGCCGCGCCGTTCCTCGCCTCCGCGATCGTCGCGGGCGGCACCGTCACGATCCCCAGCTGGCCCGCGGCGACGACGCAGGTCGGGGCGCACCTCGAGGCGATCCTGCCGCTCTGGGGTGCGACGGTGTCGAGGTCTGATGGCGGGCTCGTCATCGATGGCGGCGCGGGAGTCGTCGGCGGGGTGAGCCTTCCCGGCATCGACCTCGACCTCAGCGAGGGCGGGGAGCTCGCGCCCGCTCTCGTCGCGATCGCCGCGCTCGCCGACGGACCCAGCCGGATCACGGGCATCGGCCACCTCCGCGGCCACGAGACCGACCGCCTCGCCGCCCTCGCCGCCAACATCAACGCGCTCGGCGGCGCCGTCACCGAGCTCGACGACGGGCTCGCGATCGAGCCGAGGAGGCTCGTCGGCGGGCCGTGGAAGGCCTGGGACGACCACCGGATGGCGCATGCCGGCGCGGTCATCGGACTGGCCGTGGACGGCATCCGCATCGACGACATCGGCTCGACCGCCAAGACGATGCCCGAGTTCCCCGAGCTGTGGCTGCGCACCGTCGGCGCCGCGCCGTCGGCCCGCATCGACCCGCTGAACTTCTTCTGACAATGAGCTGGCTCAGCGAGGACAACGACGAGGACGAAGACAAGTACGCCGACTACGAGGCGAAGTCGCGGCCGAACCCCAAGGGAAACCGGGCGCGAACCAAAATCCGTCCGGAGCACAAGGACGCCGTCACCGGGCGGGTGCTCACCGTCGACCGGGGACGCTACCTCGTGCTCGTCGGCGAGGGCACCCCGGAGGAGCACGAGGCGATTTCGTCGCGCGCGAGCGAACTGCGCAAGCAGCCCGTCGTCACGGGAGACCGCGTCGACCTCGTCGGCGACACGAGCGGGGTCGAGGGCAGCCTCTCCCGCATCGTGCGGATCCAGGAGCGGGAGACCCTCCTGCGGCGCAGCGCCGACGACAGCGACGAGGTCGAGCGGATCATTGTCGCCAACGCCGACCAGATGCTCATCGTTGTCTCCGCCGCCAATCCCGAGCCGAGGCCGCGGCTTGTCGACCGCTACCTCGTCGCGGCCTTCGACGCCGGAATCACCCCGATCCTGTGCATCACGAAGACCGACCTCTCCGACCCGACCGAGTTTCTGAAGAATTTCGTGGGGCTCGACATCATCGTCGTGCAGAGCGCCGAGGACAAGTGGCCCATCGAGACGCTCCGTGCCCTGCTCAGCGGGCACTCGACCGTCGCGGTCGGCCATTCCGGCGTCGGCAAGTCCACCCTCGTCAACGCCCTCGTCCCCGACGCGAAGCGGGCCATCGGCCGGGTCAACACGGTCACGGGCCGCGGCCGCCACACCTCGTCGTCGACGATCTCACTGCGCGTCGGCGACGGCTGGATCATCGACACCCCGGGGGTGCGCAGTTTCGGGCTCGGGCATGTGAACCCCGACAGCATCCTGCGGTCGTTCACAGACCTCGCCGAGATCGCCCTCGAGTGCCCCCGCGGCTGCACCCACCTCCCGGGCTCCCCGGACTGCGCGATGGTCGAGCAGATCGAGGCCGGTCGTCTCGGCGGCATCGGCCGGTACCGCCTCGACTCGTTGCAGCGGCTCCTGTCGACGCTCGCCTGACCCCGCGGGGCGGCGGTCGCCGCTTCCCGCGGTCAGACTCGCGCCGATTACGCAGTAGTGGCTGCTCCATCGCCACCGCGAACGACCACAACTGCGTACTCGACGCACTTCCGAGCAGCGGGGGCGCACGGCTACCCCCCGCCGACGCCACCTCGTCGGGACAGCTCGCGCCGCTGCCCTAACCTTGTGACGTGACCGACTACACGCTCCAGTCCGACCTTCAGCTCGCTCGCCAGCTGGCCGATATGGCCGACTCCATTTCGAGCGAGCGGTTTCGCGCCAACGACCTCGTCGTGACCATGAAGCCCGACATGACCCATGTGACGGATGCGGACAAGGCGGTCGAGGCCGCGATCCGCGGTGGGCTCGCCGACTCCCGCCCGAACGACGCGATCCTCGGCGAGGAGTTCGGCAGCGAGGCCGGCACCGATTCGGGCGTCCGGCGCCAATGGATCATCGACCCGATCGACGGCACCGCCAACTATGTGCGCGGCATTCCGGTGTGGGCCACCCTCATCTCGCTTGCGATCGACGAGGTTCCGGTGCTGGGAGTAGTGAGCGCCCCGGCGCTCGGCCAGCGCTGGTGGGCGGCCCACGGCCAGGGCGCCTGGACGAGCGAGCGGGTGTCGGAGAACGAACACCGGGAACGGCGCATCTTCGTCTCCGGCGTCACCGAGCTCGCCGACGCGTCGCTGAGCTACAACAGCCTCAAGGGCTGGGATGACTACGGCATGCTGGACCGCCTCGTCGAGCTCTCCCGCGAGGTGTGGCGCACGCGCGCCTATGGCGACATGTGGTCGTACATGATGGTCGCGGAGGGGATGATCGACATCGCGGGCGAGTTCGACCTCAAGCCGTGGGACATGGCGGCCATCGCCCCCATCATCGAGGAGGCGGGCGGCGCGTTCACCTCGGCGAGCGGCATCCCCGGCCCCTGGCACGGGTCCGCGATCGCGACCAACGGCCACCTGCACGACGCCGTGCTGCGCCTGCTGAACTAGGCCGCGGCCTGTTCGAGGTCGGCGGGGTCGACCCGCGCGGCGCTTCCCGCGGCCAGGCGCCGCGAGCGAAGGTCGAGGAGTGCGAAGGTGAGCGCGACGACCACGAGGCCGAGCGACACGAGCGCACCGTTGCGGAAACCGTCGTGGTAAATCGAGAGCGAACTGGCCTGGCCCTCCTCGCGGTAGAGCGTCGCGAAGAACGTCGACGACCCGGCCGCGACGCCGATCGCCGTTCCGACCCGCTGGCCGACCTGGCTCATCGAGCCGGCGACGCCCGCCATCGCGACCGGCACCTGGGCGAGCGTGAGGGTCTGGTTGGGCGAGATCACGAACCCTCCGCCGGCGCCCGCGACCGTCATCGCCGCCGCCATGTACCAGGGTGAGAGGTCGGGCGGCAGCAGGATCGCGGCGCAGATCACGAGGGCGAAGCCCACGATCACGCTCACGAGGCCCGCCACGACGAGCAGCCGTCCGTAGCGGTCCACGAGACGGCCGCCGAGCCAGGAGGTGAACGCCGCGGCGAGGGCGAAGGTGATGCCGACCATGCCAGCGAACACTGGCTGGATGCCGAGGCCCTGCTGCAGGTAGAGGGTCGCGATCAGGAACAGCGCGGGAAGCGCGCCGAAGTACGCGGTCGCGACGAGAAGTCCGTTCCGGTAGGAACTCTCCCGGAACAGCGAGAACTGCACCACGGGCGACTTGCCGAGGCGTCGGTAGCGGCGCTCCCACGCGATGAACATCGCTGTCGCCGCCGCGAAGGAGGCGAGCCAGAGCCAGCGCAGCGGGTTGTCGCCCGGCCCGCCCGTGGTCAGCACGAACGGGAGCATGAGGCTGAAGGTCGCCGTCCCGAGCAGGAGGATGCCGACGAGGTCGAGTTCCGTGCGTGCCCCGGTCCTCTTCGCCGTCGCCGGAAGCAGGCGGATCGCGAACGCGAGGGCGAGGATCCCGAGTGGCACGTTCATCCAGAACAGCAGCCGCCAGCCATCCGTCGGCCCGCCGATCGCGATGAGCAGGCCGCCGAGGGTCGGGCCGACCGCCGTGGAGACGCCGATGGTGGCCCCGAAGATGCCGAACACGCGCCCGCGCTCCTTGCCGACGAACAGCTGCTGCAGCAGCCCGAGCACCTGGGGCATCTGGATCCCTGCGGCGATCCCCTGCAGGGTGCGCGCGACGAGCAGTGAGGTGATGTCGGGCGCGATCGCGCAGAGCACGCTCGCGATGGTGAAGGTGCTCAGCCCGATGATGAACATGAGCTTGCGGGAATGGATGTCGCCGAGGCGGCCGGCGGGGACGAGCGCGAGCCCGAACGCGAGCGCGTAGCCGGCGACGATCAGCTGCAGCTCGCTCGACCCCGCGCCGAGCGACTCCTCGATCGACGGCAGCCCGACGTTCACCTTCGAGAGGTCGAGGATCGTGAGACTGGCCACGGCGACGCAGACGGCGAAGATCTGCCAACGGACGCGGTCGGTCGGTGGCGCGGTGGAGCGGCGTGAATCAGTCATGGGAGTAAACCCAGTTATATACCGCGTTCCGGGGTGTTGGCTGGTTGCCCCATCGTGCCAGGGGTCACTTGTCCGTGTCGTGCCGCACCACGATCGTCGGCGAAACAATGTTGAGCACAACGGTATGGCTTACCGAGCCGAGAAGGAACCGGGAGACACCGCTCAGCCCATGGTTGCCGACGACGAGCAGTCCCGCCTCCCTCGCGGCATCAAGCAGGGCCCAGGCCGGCGTGCCGTGCACGAGCTGACGGTCGATGGTCAGCTCGGGGTAGCGCGCCGTGACCGTGACCAGCGCGTCCTCGAGGAGCTGGCGGTGCGACTCCTCGAGCGACGTCAGAAAATCGTCCTCCGGGGCGTAGGCATCCTGCCAGGCTAGGGGCGCCTGCCACGCGTGGATGGCGCGGAGCACGCCACCCGCGTGGGCCGCCTCGGCTGCGGCGAACTGCACGGCGGTGATGGACCCGACCGATCCGTCCACCGCGACGACCACATCCGCGGATGTGCTCACCTCACCCTCCGGGATGATCGCGACGGGGCCCTTCGCCTTCGTGGCGAGTCTCGTGCCGACCGACCAGGCGTAGCGGAGCCGGGAGCCAGTTCGCTTGCGGGTGCCGACGACGAGCAGCGACGTCGCCTCGGAGAACCGGGCGAGCTCGGTGCTGGGGTCGCCCTGCACGAGTTCGCTGCCGATCGTGAGCCCCGGATGCCGACGCCTGACGTCCGTGAGCTGGGAGCTGAGGGCGTCCCGCGCCGCGTCGATCGTGCGTTCGGTCACGAGGTAGTCCCCGGCCATGATCGTGTCGTCGACGATCCGCACGAGCACGATGCTCCCGCGACGGAATCTCTCGCGGCCCAGCGCCCACTCGAGGGCGACGTTGGACTTCGCCGAGCCGTCAACGCCCACTATGGTTCTCTCGATCATCGATCGTCTGCCCTCTGCTCGCTCGCACGGCTCGCCTAGCACGCCGTCACCACCACGGTGTCGAAGTGTTGCGAACCGCTCAAGTGCCGAAGGTCCTAGGCGCGCCTCGTCGGGTGCGGGGCGCGGGTCTCGAGCTGCACAGCGACGGCCTGGGTGCGCCGTTGCAGTCCGAGCTTGCTGAGCAGGCTCGAGACGTAGTTCTTCACGGTCTTCTCCGCGAGCGAGAGCCGCGCTCCGATCTGCCGGTTGGTGAGCCCGTCCGCGATGAGGGCGAGCACCTCACGCTCGCGCTCGCTGAGAGTCGCGAGCCGCGGATCCTGGTTGCCCTCATCCCGCATCCGGTCGACGACCCTGCGCTTGAGCGACGGGTCCATGAGGGTATGGCCAGCGGCGACCTTGCGCACCGATTCAATGAGCCCGCCGCTGCGGATGTCCTTGATGATGTACCCGGATGCCCCCGCCATGACCGCGGCGTAGATCGCCTCGTCGTCGTCGTAGGCGGTGAGCATGATGCAGCGGATGCCGGGATCTGCCGAGAGCAGATCCCGGCATACATCGATTCCGCTGCCATCCGGGAGCCGCACGTCGAGCAGCGCGACGTCCGGGCGGATCGCGCCGACCCTCGACCGCGCCTGCGCCGCGGTCGCCGCCTCGCCGACGACCTCGATGTCGGGCTCCGCCGACAGCAACTCCCCGACACCGCGGCGCACGATCTCGTGGTCGTCAACGAGAAACACCCGAATCGTCTCACCGTTCATGCACTGACCTCCGTGTCTGCCCCGTAGGGCGCGCTCCACAAGGCGACGGTATGCCCCTCGTCTGAGTCGATCGTGAAGCTTCCCCCACGCCTGGCCGCGCGCTCGTGCAGGTTGGCGAGACCGCTGCGGCGCTGCGGGTCGGTGATGCCGACTCCATCGTCGGTGACCTCGATACCGACGAAACCGTCGATGGCCTGAAGGACGACGGTGACATGCTCCGCGTCGGCGTGCCGCGCGACATTGCTGAGCGCCTCGCGGACAACCGCCACGACGTCATCGGCGAGAGCACCGGTGATGACGAGATCGACGGGGCCGGAGAAGCTCAGGCGCGGCATTTCCACCAACCCGACGGAGACCTCGTTGACGACGTCGATGAGGCGACGCCTGATCGTGTCGGGCCGATGCCCGCGGGTACCGGACAGTGCAAAAATGGCGGTGCGAATCTGCGAGATCGACTTGTCGAGGTTCGAGATGGCGGTGTCGATGCGTTCCGCGCTCACCCCGGGAGGTAGGGCGCCGACCACACTCTGCAGCTCGAGCCCGGTCGCGAACAGCTGCTGAATGACATGGTCGTGCAGGTCCCGGGCAATGCGGCTGCGGTCCTCGAGGATCAGGATCAGCTGCCGGTCCGCCCGTGCAGTCGCGAGCTCCATCGCGACGCTCGCCTGCCCGGCGAAATCTGCTGCCATCCCGAGGTCGGCCTCGGAGAAGGGGCGCTCGCCGAGTCGGCGGGTGACGGTCAGCACCCCGAGCGCACGCCCCGAGGCGAGGAGGGGCACCGCCATCGTCGGACCGAACCGGTAGTCCTTGTGTACGACCGAGACGGTCTCGTCGCCCTCCTCGACCAGTCGTGGCTGGCGGCCGACCATCACCCGCCCGGCGATCGAGCCCGCGACGGGCACGCGCGCGCCCTCCCAGCGCTCGGCATCCTGCCCTCGCGCCGTGCCGACGATCAGGTGGTCGGGATCGGAGGTCGGCACCATCACACAGACCAGGGCGGCCTCGGAGAGGGTCAGCACCCGAGCCGCCAGCAGTGCGATCGAGTCGCCGAAATCGTCCGACAGCAGCGCGGCGGTGATCTCCGCCGAGGCCGCCGCCCACGCCTGCCGGCGCTTCGTCTCGGCGTACAGCCGCGCGTTGTCGATCGCGAACCCGGCGGTCGCGGCCAGGGCGATGACGAGCTCCTCATCCTCGGGGGTGAACGCCCCCGAGGTGCGGTTCGTGAGGTAGAGGTTGCCGTACACCTCGTCGCGCACGCGCACCGGCACACCGAGGAAGCTGTCCATGGGCGGATGCCCCGGCGGGAAACCGGCTGAGCGCGGGTCGCCGTTGATGTTGCGGAGACGTATCGGGTTCGGGTCGTCGATCAGCGCGCCGATTAACCCGCGCCCCTTCGGAAGGTGGCCGATCCGCTCGACGGTCTCCGGCGGCACACCGATGTGGATGAATTGCTCCAGTCCTCCGTGCGGGGCGATGACGCCGAGCGCACCGTATTGCGCACCGACCAGCTCGACGGCCACCTCGACGATGCGCTGCAGCACGATCGGAAGCTCGAGTTGCTGCACGACGAGTTGGTTGGCGCGCAGCAGCGCGCGGAGCCGACCCTGGGTCGTCAGCACGTCGTTGGCGAGTTCGACGAGCTCGCCCAGCACTCGGTCGAGGCCGTCCCGCGGGGCATCGGGGAAGGTCAGGAAATTGTCCCGCTCCATCAACCCCTCCAGCCGGTTCGGGTGGTCCTGAACGCATGCGCGAAGTCAGGCCCATCATGGCCTGAGACTATTCGCTTCTGCAGAGCGGGGACAGCCCTGGGCGGTCAGCGTCAGGCTGTGTTATCCACCTCGATAACCTCCGATCCGGCGAGGTTTCCGGTGAGCAGATCGCTCAGCGCCTCGTCGGGCGTCGACGGCACATCAGCCAGGCAAATGCCGACTCACCGCTGCCCAGCGCTGCGCGCGTCGGGGCAGCGCGGTGCGCACACCGGACGGCGCGGTGCGCACACCGGGCGGCGCGGTGCGCACACCGGGCGGCGCCCGGCGGCAGGAGGTAGACGAACGACTCGGCGACGGTGAGGCAGTCGTCCTAGCCGCCGTCCTCGTCCCAGCCCGTGTAGTGCGAGAACGCGCCCAGTTTCTCCCGCCAGAGCCGTTGCTCCCCCGCATCCGTCGCCGCGCGCGAAAATGGGGACTTTGGTGCCTGTCGAACACTGCGCCGTGGTGACACTGTGGCCGAAACGATTGGACGGAGACGGGCATGGGCACGATCGTGGTCGGGGTGGACGGATCGACGCCCAGCCGCCGCGCCCTCGAGTGGGGCGTGCGGCGCGCCGCCTCCACCGGGTCCGAAGTTCTCCTCGTGAATGTCGTGGACGATGACCCGAACCCGATCCCAT
>JAJAZI010000207.1 GCA_026785785.1 Microbacteriaceae bacterium | reverse complement strand
GCCGAGTCGCCGGCGGCGTAGACGCCGGGCAGTGACGTGCGCCCCTCGGCATCCACCGCAAGGTAGCCGTCGTCGGCCCGCTCCAAGCCGAGGCTCTCGAGGTAGCCGAGCCGCGGCTCGTAGATGGGACGCACGAACGCCGCGTCGCGGGCGACCGTCTCGCCGTCGTCGAGCAGGATGCCGGTGAGCCCGGTGCGGTCCCCGACGACGTCGACGACGGGGCGGCGGTCGACGCGGATACCGCGCACGGCGAGCTCCGCCTCTTCGTCGTCGGTCACCCCTCCGGTGGCACCGGCGAAGACAATCACGTCGCTGCTCCACTGGGAGGCGAGGATCGCCCGCTCGGCGAGGTCGTCGGTGTCGCCGAGGATGGCGATGGCCTTGTCGCGCTCCTCGTAGCCGTCGCATTCGATGCAGCTGTGGATCCTGGTGCCGTAGAACGCCCTCAGCGTCGGCAGCACCGGCATGAGCTCGGTGACGCCCGTCGCGATCACGACGGTGCGGGCGCGGTACTCGGTCGTCGTGAAACCCGGCCCCGTCGTGGCGACGAGGAACCCCTCGTCCGTCTGCACGATCGATACCACCATCGTCTGGTGGTACTCGTAGTTGGGGTACTCCTCCAGCTCCTCGCGGGCGAGCCCGCGCAGCTCAAGCGGCGAGACGCCGTCGCGGGTGATGAAGCCGTGGGAGTGGAAGGTCGCGGCGTTGCGGGGCCGGTTGCCGTCGAGCACGATCGTGCGCCGGCGCGCGCGCACGAGGTTCAGCGCCGCGCTGAGACCGCCGGGGCCGGCGCCGATCACGGCGACGTCGTACAGCCCATCGGTCGTCTCGCGCACGGTGTCGCGGGTCATAGGGTTGCCGCGAGCCTCTCGATGCGGGCGATCGTCGACGCCTTGCCGAGCAGCTCCATCGACTCGAACAGCGGCGGGCTGATCCGGCGGCCGGAGATCGCCGAGCGCACCGGCCCGAAGGCGACGCGCGGCTTGAGGCCGAGGCCGTCGACGAGGGCGGCGCGCAGGGCATCCTCCGTCGTCTCGGTCGTCCAGTCCTCGAGCGCGCTCAGCGCGGCGAGCGCGGCGTCGAGGGTGGGGCGGGCGTCAGCCTTGGGGAGGGCGTCGGCGTCCCAGGTGATCTCGTCGTCTGCGGTGAACAGGAAGGCGAGCAGTCCCGGCGCCTCGCCGAGCAGCTGCATTCGCTCCTGCACGAGCGGGGCGGCGGCGCGCAGCATCGGCTCGTCCTCCGGCAGCGAGACGAGCTCGCCAAGGTAGGGGGCGAGGCGCTGAGCGAACTCGTCGACCGGCAGCATCCGGATGTGGTCGCCGTTGATCGACTCGGCCTTCGTGAGATCGAAGCGGGCCGGGTTCGGGTTGACGTCGGTGACGTCGAACGCCGCGATCATCTCCGCGGTGGTGAACACGTCACGGTCGTGGGTGAGCGACCAGCCGAGCAGCGCGAGGTAGTTGAGCAGCCCCTCGGGAAGGAAGCCGCGGTCGCGGTGCAGGAACAGGTTCGACTCGGGGTCGCGCTTGCTGAGCTTCTTGTTCCCCTCCCCCATCACGTAGGGCAGGTGTCCGAAGCGCGGGATCGCCGTGGCCACGCCGATCTCGATGAGAGCGTGGTGCAGCGCGATCTGGCGCGGTGTGGACGAGAGCAGGTCCTCGCCGCGCAGCACGTGGGTGATGCCCATGAGAGCGTCGTCGACCGGGTTCACGAAGGTGTAGAGCGGGGCGCCGTTCGGGCGGACGACGACGAAGTCGGTGAAGCTGCCGGCCGGGAAGGTGATCGGGCCGCGCACGAGGTCGTCGAACGACAGCTCGGTGTCGGGTACGCGCAGTCGGAGCGCCGGAATGCGACCCTCCTCGAGGTGGGCGGCGCGCTGCTCGTCGGTGAGGTCGCGCTCGAAGTTGTCGTAGCCCTGCTTGGGGTCGCGGCCGGCGGCGACGTTGCGCGCCTCGATCTCCTCGCCGGTGGCGAAGCTCTCGTAGAGGTGTCCGCTCTCGCGCAGCTGCTCGATGATGTCGCGGTAGATGCTCGTGCGCAGCGACTGCCGGTAGGGGCCGTGCGGACCGCCGACGTCGATGCCCTCGTCCCAGTCGAGCCCGAGCCAGTTCATCGCCTCGAGCAGCTGCCCGTAGCTTTCCTCGCTGTCGCGCGCGGCATCCGTGTCCTCGATGCGGAAGACGAGCTTGCCGCCGGTGTGGCGCGCGTAGGCCCAGTTGAACAGGGCCGTGCGGATGAGCCCGACGTGCGGGGTTCCGGTCGGCGACGGGCAGAAGCGCACGCGAACGTCGCTGCCGGATGCGGAGGTGAAGGAGGCAGGCATAGTGCTCCCGATTCTATCGGCGTGCCGGATGCCGCTGCTGGGCGCTGGGTCAGAGCCGGATCAGGGCGTATGCAAGCACCGCGATGAGCATCCACGACGCGAGCCCGACGATGAGGGCGCGCCACCCCGTGCGGATGAGGGAGTGGATGCGCACGCTCGTTCCGAGGGCAAAGAGCGCGGCGGCGAGCAGCACGGTCTGGGCGGCATCCGCTCCAGCGAGCACGGGCTCGGGGAGGGACACGACGGAGTTCAGCAGCACTGTGGCGAGGAAGCCGAGCACGAACAGCGGGATGATGGGGATGCGTGCGGCGGGCACTGCCCGACCTCGTGAGTTCTCGACCGGCCGCGAGTCAGCGTCGGCGGGGGTGAGCGCGGCTGCGTTGGCAGAGGCGGGCACGGCTTCATCGGCAGAGGCGGGCACGGCTGCATCGGCAGAGGCGGGCACGGCTGCATCGGCGGGTGCGGTGCGGGCCTCGCGACGGGCGGATGCGGCGGCGACCGCTTCCCGTCGGCGCACGGCGACCGAGGCGACGGTCACCATCGGCGCGAGCATCAGTACCCGGGTGAGCTTGACCACCACGGCGATCGCGAGCGCGGCGGATCCGGCCGTCTGCGCCGTGGCGACGACCTGCCCGACGTCGTGCACGCTCGCGCCGACCCAGTGCCCGAATTCGGCGTTGGACAGTCCGAGCGGGCCCTGCAGCGCGGGAAGCACGGCGATCGCGAGCGTTCCGCAGAGAGTGACGAGCGCCACGGGGGTCGCCTGCTCCTCTGGATTGCTGCGGGTCGCCGCGCTCATCGCGCCGATCGCGGAGGCGCCGCAGATCGAGAAGCCCGCCGCGACCAGCAGCGGCTCGCTGCCCGGCAGGCGCATCAGGATGCCGAGTGCCCAGGTTCCGAAGAAGGTCACGATCACGAGAGCGACGATCGCCAGAATCGCGACGGCGCCGAGGCTGGCGATGTCGCCGAGGCTGAGCTTCAGCCCGAGCAGCACGACGCCGGCGCGTATGAGCGTCTTCGCCGAGAACCGGATTCCGGGCTTCAGCGCGTGGTCGAGAGCCGGCGCGAGCCACGGCAGCTGCCCGACGACGATGCCGAGCACGACGGCGGCGGTGAGCAGCGGCAGCCAGGGAAGAGCGAGGTGCAGTATCCACGCGACGAGCACAGCGGATGCCGCCGCCGCGAGCCCCGGAAGGAGTGCACGCACGCCAGAGCCTGTCACGTGCGGCACCTCGCGCGCGTGACCGCACGCAGTGCAACCGATCCCGCGCTGAGGGCCGACCGCGGGGCACACAACGCAGGAGCTCCGCCGCCCCGTCGAACTGCGTGGCCGGACGACACGGCGTGGCGCAGAATCTCCTCGATTACGTCGCCCCGCGACGAGACGAGGACCGAGACCGGGACCCGAACCGGAACCGCAGACGAGACAAGGACCGAGACCGGAACCGGAACCGCAGACGAGACAAGGACCGAGGCCGGGTCCGGGACCGGAACCGGAACCGGAATCGCAGACGGGACCGAGACCGCAGACGCTGGCAGACGAGCATCCGTGCGGCACACAGCCAGCCGCGAAACAGCATCCGCTCGCCCGCGCCGCCGAACGCGCGCACCACAGGAGAAACGGCGACACGCCGAGTCGCACGACCACCGAAACCGGCGTGTCTGCAGAAACGCCTCTGCACCGTCACTGAGCCGGCAGGGCCCCATCAGCGCACCGCCATCCCCAGAGGCTGCGACTCAGCCGCGGTTGCGCGCGGGGTTCGACAGGGTGCCGATTCCCTCGATCGTGATGTCGACCGTCTGGCCGTCGACGAAACCGCCGAGGCCGGCCGGGGTGCCCGTCATGATGATGTCGCCGGGCAGCAGCGTCCAGACATCCGAGCAGAATTCGATGATCTCCGGAATCTTGTGGATCATGTCCGAGGTCGTGCCGATCCGCCGCGGCTCGCCGTCGACGAAGGTCGTGATGGCCAGGTTCTGCGCGTCGATGTCGGTCTCGATCCATGGGCCGATCGGCGCGAAGGTGTCATAACCCTTGGCCCTGGCCCACTGGCCGTCGGCGAACATGACGTCGCGCGCCGAGACGTCGTTGCCGATCGTGTAGCCGAAGATGTAGTCGGCGTAGTCGGCGGCCTTGACCTGCTTGCCGATCTTGCCGATCACGATGACGAGCTCGCCCTCGTGCACGATGCGCCCGTCGACCGGCGGAATGACGATCGTATCGCCGGGGCCGACGACCGCCGTGTTGGGCTTCAGGAAGATGAGGGGGTTCTTCGGCCCGAGGTCGCCCATGTCGGCCTTGTGGTCTGCGTAGTTGAGTCCGACGCAGATGACCTTGGAGCGGGGGATGACGGGGGCGAGGAGCTTCACATCGGCGAGCGGGATGCGCTCGCCGGTCGTGTCGAAGCCGCTGAACATGGGGTCTCCGGCGAGGACCACGAGGTCTTCGTCGTCGACGATTCCGTAACGAGGATCTCCACCGGTGCTGAAACGCGCGATTTTCACGGTTTCGAGCCTAGCCGGGTTCGGGCCGCCGGTTCCGCACGGGGGCCGCCGAGCGCATCCGGCGCCACGCTCAGCAGTGTCGGCGCCCGTACGTGACGTCGGCGCCCGCACGCCCGGGCGCAATTGTCACAAACGGGCGCTGACACTGCCGTAGCGAGCGGCACCGAGCGCGAGCGGGCGAAGCCGTCACAAACCGGCGCTGACACTGCCGTAGCGGGCGCGGCCGAGCGTTGAGCGGTGCGGCGGGCACCGGGCACGCCGCGCCGAGACGCCGCGCCGCTCAGGCGTCGAGGCGCGTCATCCAGCCGTGGCGGTCCTCGGCGCGCCCGTACTGGATGTCGGTGAGCTCCTGGCGCAGCGACAGGGTGAGCTCGCCGGGCGCAGCATCCGCCGATCCGACCTCGATGCCCTCGCCGACGAGGCGCGCGATCGGCGTCACGACGGCGGCCGTGCCGCACGCGAAGACCTCGGTGATGTCGCCACTGGCGACACCGTCGGCCCACTCCGACAGCCGCACCCGGCGGCGCTCGACCTTGTGGCCGCGGTCCTCGGCAAGCTGCAGGATGCTGTCTCTCGTGATCCCCTCGAGGATGCTGTCGGACGCCGGGGTCACGAGCGTGCCGTCCGTGTAGACGAGCACGACGTTCATGCCGCCGAGCTCCTCGATGTACTCGCCGCTCACCGAGTCGAGAAACAGCACCTGCGCGCAGCCGTGCTCGTACGCCTCGGCCTGGGGTAGCAGCGACGACGCGTAGTTGCCGCCGGTCTTCGCCGCGCCCGTTCCGCCCTTGCCCGCGCGGGAGTAGTTCGTCGACAGCCAGATCGACACCGGCTGCACGCCGCTGGCGAAGTAGGCGCCGGCCGGCGAGGCGATGACGAAATAGCCGACCTCCTGCGCGGCCCGCACACCGAGGAAGCTCTCGGTCGCGAACATGAAGGGGCGCAGGTAGAGGCTCGTCTCGGGCGCCGACGGCACCCATGCCCCATCAGCGGCGACGATCTGGCGGAGCGACTCGACGAAGTCGGCCTCCGGGAGCAGCGGGAGCGCCAGTCGCAAGGCGGAGCGCCGCAGGCGGGCGGCGTTGGCCTCGGGGCGGAACGACCAGATCGAGCCGTCTGCGTGCCGGTAGGCCTTGAGCCCCTCGAAGATCTCCTGGGCGTAGTGCAGCACGGATGCCGCGGGGTCGAGCTGCAGCGGGCCGTACGGGATGACCCTGGCGTTGTGCCAGCCCTCGTCGATCGTCCAGTCGATCGCGACCATGTGGTCAGTGAAGTGCTTGCCGAAACCCGGGTCGGCGAGGATCGCGTCCCGCTCGGCGGCGGCGCGATGCGCCGCGGACGGCGTGACGTCAAACGGGAGCGGAAACCCTGTCGCGATGGTCATGATGGTCCTTCGTCGGTGTTCAGTGTGTGGTCGGCGCGGCGTCGCGCAGCGAGTGGGCTATCGCGTCGCCGACTTGGGTGGTGCGGCGCACGGCGGATCCCCGCCCTGCGGATCCCCGCCAGGCGAGGTCGTTCGTCACGGCCGTGCCGATTCTCGCGGCCTCGTCGGTGAATCCGAGGTGGCTGAGCAGCATGGCCGCCGAGAGGATCGCCGCGGTCGGGTCGGCGATGCCCCTGCCTGCGATGTCGGGCGCCGATCCGTGGACAGGCTCGAACATGCTGGGGAAGGCGCCGTCGGGATTGATGTTGCCCGAGGCCGCCAGCCCGATGCCACCGCTGATCGCGCCGGCCAGGTCGGTGAGGATGTCGCCGAAGAGGTTGTCCGTGACGATGGTGTCAAACCTACCCGGATTCGTGACGAGGAAGATCGTCGCCGCGTCGACGTGCAGGTAGTCGACGGTGACGTCGGGGTACTCGGTGGCGACAGCGTCGACCGTTCGCTGCCACAGGCCCCCCGCGTGCACGAGAACGTTCGTCTTGTGCACGAGAGTGAGGCGCCCGTGCCGGGCCTGGGCGGTGCGGAACGCGAAGCGCACGAGG